>NZ_JBFULE010000003.1:0-47483 GCF_056400485.1 Roseateles sp. P5_B10 | reverse complement strand
GGCCAACACCGTGCTGATGCCGGTGGCCAGGGAGCAGGTCGAGCCCGAGGAAGGAAAATTCGACTTCAGCTTCGTCGACACCCTCGTCAAGGAGGCGCGCCGACAGAAGCAGCGCCTGGTGATCCTGTGGTTCGCCACCTGGAAGAACACCAGCGCCCAGTACACGCCCGCCTGGGTCAAGCTCGACCCCAAGCGCTTCCCCTTCAACGTCGACCGCGAAGGCAAGTCCAACTACAGCCTCAGCCCCTTCGGCACCGAGACGCTCAAGGCCGACAAGCGCGCCTTCGTCGCGCTGATGGCGCATCTCAAGAAGATCGACTCGGCCGAGCGCACCGTGCTGATGGTGCAGGTCGAGAATGAAGTCGGCACCTATGGCCTGGTGCGCGACTTCGGCAAGGCGGCCGAGGCGGCCTTTGCGCAGCCGGTGCCCGCCGCCGTGCTGGCACGCAAGAAGGCCGTCGTGCCGGGTGCTGCAAGCGGCAACTGGCGCGCCGTCTACGGCGACTACGCCGACGAATATTTCCACGCCTGGGCCATCGCCCGCTACATCGGCGACATCGCCGCGGCCGGCAAAGCCGTCTACGACCTGCCGATGTACGTCAACAACGCGCTGCGCAACCCGCTGGACCAGCCGCCCAAGCCCTGGAACAAGGACTTCGCCAGTGGCGGCCCGACCTGGGACGTCATCGACATCTACAAGGCCGCGGCACCCGCGCTCGACATCGTCGCGCCCGACATCTATCGGCCCGAGTTCGAGCAGGTGAACGCCAACCTGCGCCTGTTCCAGCGCGTCGACAACGCGTTGTGGGTGCCCGAGATCGGCAACGCGGCCGCTTACGGACGCTACCTCTACCCCGTCCTCGGGCACGGCGCCCTCGGCGTGGCGCCGTTCGGCATAGACTACTTCAACTACAGCAACTTCCCGCTCGGCTCCACATCGACCGACCGCGAGATGGTCGAGCCCTTCGCTCGCGTCTTCAAGATGTTCGCCCCGATCCAGCGGCAATGGGCGCAATGGGCCTTTGATGGCCGCACGCGTGGCGCCGCCGAGAGCGATGACCGCAAGCCGCAGCTGCTGGAGTTCCCCGGCTGGGTCGCGAAGCTGAGCTATCGCGAATGGCAGTTCGGCGAGACCAGCTGGAAGATGACCGACAAGTTCCCCGCTGGCACCGAGCAACCCGGCGGCGGCGTCGCCATCGCGCAGATCGGCGACGACGAATTCCTCGTCATCGGCCAACGCACCCGCGTGCGGATGGAGGCAGCGCCGGGCCAGAACGGCTTCATGCTGCGCACCGAGCAGGGCCGCTTCGACGACCAGGGGCGCTGGGTCATGGAGCGCGTCTGGAACGGCGACCAGGTCGACTACGGCCTGAACCTGCCCGCCGAGCCCGTCATGCTCAAGGTCAAGATGGGCCGCCCGCGCTGAGCCCATGAAGCAGAGCCTCCGATCACTGCGGGCCGCTGCAACGCTGCTCGCCTGCTGCCTCGCCCTGCCACTGCAGGCGGGCGAGCTGGTGCTGCGCTACGACCGCCCCGCAGCCGACACGGCGCAGGGCTGGGAGCAGCAGGCCCTGCCGATCGGCAACGGCCGCATCGGCGCCATGCTGTTCGGCCAGGTCGCCCGCGACCGGCTGCAGTTCAACGACATCACGCTGTGGACGGGTGATGCCCAGGCGCTGGGCGCCTATCAGGCGTTTGGCGACGTGGTGCTCGAACTCGACGGCGCCGACGCGCCCGTGGCCGACTACCGCCGCCAGCTCGACCTGCAACACGCCCGGCACCGCCTGAGCTACCGCCAGGCCGGCGCCGGCTTCACGCGCGAAACCCTGGCCAGCCAACCGGCCCAGGTCATCGCCTGGCGCCTCAGCGCCGACCAGCCGGGCCGCTACAACGGCCGCATCACGCTGGCCGACCGGCACGGCGCGGCGCTCACCGCGGTGGGCACCGCCCTCACCGCCACCGGCCGCCTGCCCAACGGCCTGGCCTATGCGAGCCAGCTGCGCGTCGTGCCGGAAGGCGGCTCGGTGACGGTGGACGGCAACACCCTGGTGTTCCGCGGCTGCGACGCGCTGACTGTCGTCCTCGGCGCCGGCACCAGCCATGCCGACGGCCGTGTCGACGGCCCGGCGCCGCTGCCACGCGTGCAGGCCCAGGTCGCCGCGGCCGCCGCCAGATCCTGGCCGGCGCTGCAGGCGGAGCACGAGGCCGACGTCAAAGGCCTGCTCGGCCGCGTGCAGTTGGACCTCGGCACCAGTCCGCCTGAGCGCCGGGCGCTGACGACCGACGCCCGCCTGGCCGCCTACACCCGGGACGGCGGCGACCCCGAGCTGGAGGCGCTGTACTTCCAGTACGGCCGCTACCTGCTGGTCTCCAGCTCGCGGGACTCCCTGCCCGCCAACCTGCAGGGCCTGTGGAACGACAGCCTGACGCCGCCATGGAATGCGGACTATCACAGCAACATCAACCTGCAGATGAACTACTGGCCGGCCGAGCCGACCAATCTGGCAGAGACGGCGCGGCCCTTGCACCGTTTCGTGCAGAACCTGATTCCCGCATGGCGCCGGCCCGTCGCCGAACGCGCCGCGCTGGCACTGAAAGACCCGAAGGCCCTGCCGGCCGAGACGCCCCCGTGGGACAACTCGGTGCAGCCGCCCATCGAGACCTTCCTGACTTCAGTGCGCCCCCAGGGCCGGACTGCGTCCAGCCCGCCCCCCGAGGGGGTTGCGGAACCTTGGGGCGGCCCGGCGGTTCCACAGCAGGCCCGGCCCATGCGCGGCTGGGCGCTGCGCACGGCGACCAATCCTTTCGGCGCCCAGACCTACCTCTGGAACATGACGGGCAACGCCTGGTATGCCCGCCACTTCTGGGAGCACTACGCCTTCACGCAGGACAAGGCCTTCCTGCGTGACGTGGCCTGGCCGGTGCTGAAGGAAGTCGGCGAGTTCTGGGAAGACCGGCTGGCGGAGACGGCGGACGGCAAGCTGGTAGCACCCAACGGCTGGTCGCCCGAGCACGGCCCCATCCAGGACGGCGTCGCCTACGACCAGCAGATCCTGTGGGACCACTTCGACAACATGGTGCAGGCCGCCGACGCGCTCGGCGACCGTGCCGCGCGCGACCATGCCGCCTCGCTGCGCGACCGCCTCGCCGGCCCGCGTGTGGGCAGCTGGGGCCAGTTGCTGGAATGGCAGGCCGAGCTCAAGGACGCTGTGCTGGACACGCCCAAGGACACGCACCGCCACGTCTCGCACCTGTTCGCGCTCTTCCCCGGCCGGCAGATTTCTCCGGCGCGCACGCCCGAGCTGGCCGCAGCGGCGCGCAAGACGCTGGAGGCCCGCGGCGACGTCAGCACCGGCTGGTCCATGGCCTGGAAGATGGCCTATTGGGCGCGGTTGCGCGACGGCGACCATGCGCACACGCTGCTGCGCGGTCTGCTGGCCACGCCGGGTGCCCGGGCCGCCCGCACCGGTGGTGAGGTGAACCAGGGCGGTACCTACCCCAACCTCTTCGACACCCACCCGCCCTTCCAGATCGACGGCAATTTCGGCGCGACCGCCGCCATTGCCGAAATGCTGGTGCAATCACAGGACGGCGTCATCGACTTGCTGCCCGCGCTGCCTGCCAGCTGGCCCGAGGGCTCGGTCAAGGGCCTGCGCGCACGTGGCGGCTTCGAGGTCGACATCGCCTGGGCAAACGGTCGCATCAAGAGCGCCACCGTACGCTCGGTGGCCGGCGCGGGCGGCGGCCGCGTTCGCATCGGCGAGCGCGTCGTCGCACTGAAGCTCAAGCCCGGCCAGTCGCGCACGCTGTCGTCTCAAGACTTGCTCTGATGATGAATCGCTTCCTGCTCGCCTTCGCTGCCCTGCTCCCAATGACAGCGCAGTCATTGGACCTGGACGTTGGCCGCCCCGCCAAGGGTTGGCAGATCGCCGTCACCGATTTCGAGGGCGAGGCCAAGCTCGTCGGCGACCGCGTCACCGTGCCCAAGCCCGCCAACCCACGCGTGCCGGACAGCCACGTCGCGGCCCGCCGTAGCGCTGACGGTGCGCTGACGCTGCAGTTCAGCAACTCCTGGATCGCCCAGGCCCGCTGGCAGGACGGCCCGCCGCTGGACCTGCGGCCCTACCTGGCCGAAGGCACCGTCGAATTCGACTTGAATGTCATCGATCTCGCCCATGGTGGCATGAAGTTCAAGCTGGGTTGCGGCAATGGCCGTGGACGCCCCCAAAGCCGGGCTGCGCCCAGCCCACCCCCCGAGGGGGCCAAGGAAACTTGGGACGGCCCGGCGTTTCCTTGCGAGCGCAAGATCCCCTTCCTGTTCGCCGGCCGAGAGCTGATCGGCAAAGGCCGTCAGCACCTGTCCTTTGCGTTGAAGTGCTTCTGGCGCGAGGGCGACGATTTCAGCGCCGTCAACGTGCCCTTCGCGCTGGAAGGCACGGGCAACGGCGAGCTGCAGATTGCCCACCTGCGCATCAACAAAAATGGCAAGGCGACCACCGCCTGCCCCGACTACCGCACCCAGTCCGTCACGCCCGAACGGCTGCAGGAATCCTGGGCCGCGGACTGGTGGCTGCCGCGCCATGAACAGAAGCTCGCCGAGATCAAGGCTCATCGCGAAGCGGGCCGGCGCGTGGACCTCGTCTTCCTTGGCGACTCCATCACACAGGGTTGGGAGAACGAAGGCAAGGCTGCGTGGGCAACGCATTTTGCGAAGCACAACGCCGTCGCCCTAGGCTTTGGCGGCGACCGCACCGAAAACCTGCTGTGGCGACTGCAGCATGGCGAGCTGGACGGCATGGCGCCGAAGGCGGTCGTCATGATGATCGGCACCAACAACACCGGCGACCGGCTGGAAGACCCGGCCTTCACGGTGGCTGGTATCCAGAAGAACCTCGACGAGATCCGCAAGCGCCAGCCCCAGGCCAAGGTGCTGCTGCTGGCCCTGTTCCCACGCGGCGAGAAGCCCGACGACCTGACCCGCAGGCACAACGACAGGATCAATGCGCTGCTGCCCGCGTTGGCCGATGGCCGCCGGATCGTCTTCCTGGACATCGGCCGCGCGCTCGCGAATCCGGACGGCACACTCTCCAAAGACATCCTGCCCGACTGGCTGCACCTCAGCCCGCAAGGCTATGAAATATGGGCTCGCAGCCTGACAGCGACCCTGACCCCGTGGCTGACGCCCTGACGGCCGAGCACTCTCCCTCTCCTGGATCGCTATGACTGCCTCTAGCTCCTCCGATTTCATCCGCGGCATCGTCGCAACCGCCCCATTGCCGCAGGATGGCTCCTTGACAGACAACCTCACCTTGACCTACGCCAGCCCCTTCCCTGCCGACTTCCTCTTCGGCGTTGCCGCCGCCGCGCCGCAGATCGAGGGCGCGGCCTTCGAGGACGGCAAGGGCGAATCCATCTGGGACCGCTTCTGCCGCCAGCCCGGCAAGGTGCACGACGGCGACACCCTGGACGTCGCCTGCGACCACTACCACCGCTTCGACGCGGACTTCGCGCTGATGGCGTCGCTGGGGCTCAAGCACTACCGCCTGTCGCTGGCCTGGCCGCGCATCTACCCGAACGGCGACGGTGAGCTGAACCAGGCCGRCCTGGACTTCTATCACCGCCTCTTCGCCAGCATGAAGAAACACGGCATCGAGCCGTGGGTGACCCTCTTCCACTGGGACCTGCCGCAGGCGCTGGAAGACCGCGGCGGCTGGACGTCGCGCGTGACGGTGGACGCCTTCGGTCGCTATGCCGACACGGTCGTCAAGGCCTTCGGCGGCGTCGTCAAGCACTGGATCACGATGAACGAGATCCGCTGCTTCACCGAACTGGCCTATCGCTGGGGCACCAAGGCGCCGGGCCGCACCGAGAGTGCCGCTGTCGTCAACCAGACCTTCCACCACGCGCTGCTGTGCCACGGCCACGGCGTGCGCGCGGTGCGCGAGTTCGGCGGCGCGGGTGCGGTCGTCGGCCTGACGGACAACCTGGACGTCTGCATTCCCGTCACCGAGACGCCGGCCGACATCGCCGCGGCCAAGGCTTGGTTCCTGGAGAAGAACGCCCATGTGCTGGGCGCCATGCATGCCGGCCATTACCCGGCCGACTACCTCGACCGCGTCGGCGCCGACGCCCCCCAGGTCCAGCCCGGCGACTTCGACCTCATCAGCCTGCCGACCGACCACCTGGGCCTGAACATCTACACCGGCACCTATGTGCGCGCCGGCAAGGACGGCGCCGCTTTCGAGGCCCTGCCCAACCCCGTCAACTACCCGCGCGCCGACAGCCCCTGGCTGCGACTGGTGCCGCAGTCCATCTACTGGGCGACGCGCCTGGCCGCTGAGTGCTACGGCCACRCYTCGCTSTACATCACCGAGAACGGCTGCGGCTACAACGACGAGCCRGTCGTGAACGGCGAGGTGCTGGACCTGCACCGCCGCGACTTCCTGCGCAGCCACCTGCGCGAAGCCCACCGCGCCATCGGCGACGGCGTGCCGCTGAAGGGCTACTTCCTGTGGAGCTTCATCGACAACTACGAGTGGGAGGACGGCTACCAGCGGCGCTTTGGCATCGTGCATTGCGACTACGAGACGCAGGTGCGCACCCCGAAGCTGTCGGCGCTCTATTACGCCGATGTGATCCGCGAACGTCGCATCCTCTGAAATGAAGCGGGTCCTATATTCCCTCGCACCGCGGCGGGCCTTCGCCCCACGTGCGGCCTACCGAGGACCATCCAGATGACTTCCTTTCGCCCCCTGCGCCGCCGCCAACTCTTCGCCGCCGCCGCGTTGCCCGCGCTGGCCACAGCTTCGCTGGCCGCCACGCCACAGCGCCGCAGCGCACCAGGCGTACTGACTTACGAAAGCCCCTTCCCCGCCGACTTCGTCTTCGGCGTCGCCGCTGCCTCCGCCCAGCTCGAGGGTGCGGCCTTCGAGGACGGCAAGGGCGAGTCGGTATGGGACCGCTTCAGCCGCATCCCCGGCAAGGTCCACAACGGCGACACGCCCGACGTCGCCTGCGACCACTACCACCGCTTCGACGAGGACTTCGCGCTGATGGCCTCGCTGGGGTTCAAGACCTACCGCCTGTCCATCGCCTGGCCACGCATCTACCCGAACGGCGATGGCGCGCTCAACCAGAAGGGGCTGGACTTCTATCACCGCCTCTTCGCCAGCATGAAGAAGCACGGCATCGAGCCCTGGGTGACGCTCTTCCACTGGGACCTGCCGCAAGCGCTGGAAGACCGCGGCGGCTGGACGTCGCGCGTGACCGTCGACGCCTTTGCGAAATATGCCGACACCGTCGTCAAGGCCTTCGCCGGGGAGGTGAAGCACTGGATCACGTTGAACGAGATCGTCTGCTTCACCTTGTTTGGCTACGGCACCGGCGGCAAGGCTCCGGGCCGCAAGGAAAGCGCCAAGGTCGTCAACCAGACCTACCACCACGCGCTGCTCTGCCATGGTCATGGCGTGCGTGCCGTGCGCAAGTTCGGTGGCGCTGGCGCCGTCGTCGGCCTGACCGACAACTGCGGCGTGTCCGTGCCCGTGACGGAAACGCCTGCCGACATCGCCGCCGCCAAGGCCTGGTTCGTCGACCGGAACGCCCAGGTGCTGGGCGCCATCCATGCCGGCAAATACACCGCGAACTTCCTGGCACACGTCGGTGCGGATGCGCCCGACGTGCGGCCCGGCGACTTCGACCTCATCAGCCTGCCGACCGACTTCCTGGGCCTGAACATCTACAGCGGCACCTATGTGCGCGCCGGCAAGAACGGCGCCGCCTACGAGGCCCTGCCCCACCCCGTCAACTACCCGCGCGCCGACAGCACCTGGCTGCGCCTGGTGCCTCAGTCCATCTACTGGGGCACGCGTTTCAGCCATGAGGTGTACGGCCACCAGGCGCTCTACATCACCGAGAACGGCTGCGGCTACGACGAGGAGCCGGTCGTCAACGGCGAGGTGCTGGACCTGCACCGCCGCGACTACCTGCGCAGCCACCTGCGCGAGGCCCACCGCGTCATCGCCGCCGGCGTGCCGCTGAAGGGCTACTTCCTGTGGTCCTTCATCGACAACTACGAGTGGGAAGACGGCTACCAGCGCCGTTTCGGCATCGTGCATTGCGACTTCAAGACGCAGGTCCGCACGCCCAAGCTGTCGGCGCGCTATTACGCCGAAGTCATCAAGACGAGAAGAATCCTGTGAGATGGAGCCCCTCGTCCAAGGCGTACCTTGGCCGGTCTTGCAGACCGCGCTGCGSCTTGCGCCGCMGCCCTTCGGCAGGCACATCCMGCCCACCGGGCGCGATGTGTCCGGCCTCAGCCCCCGCGGGGACGGCGATGCTCGCGGCGTTGAGCCGCGAGCACATCGCCAAACGCGGGCCGGCTTGGGAGCGGCCCGGCGCTCGGTCCGCAAATTCTGGACACTGAAATGAATCCGCAAACCCTGACTCTGAACGTGGCGCAAGCCGTACCGCCTGCCGACCGCCTGCCCATGCGGCAGAAGATCGGCTTCGGCCTGGGCTCCATCCTCGACATGTGGGGCCACTGGCTCTACCCGTCGCTGGCCTACCAGGTCTTCAACATCTTCCTCGGCGTGGCCCCTGGCCTGATCTCGACGGTGCAGATGATCAAGATCTTCATCGACGCCGGCTCGGACGCGGTGTTCGGCTGGATCTCGGACAACACGCGCACCCGCTACGGACGCCGGCGCCCCTTCATCCTCGTCGGCGGCATCCTGGCCGGCATCGGCCTGCCGCTGATGTTCGCCGTCGGCAAGGGCTGGACCGACACGCAGTACTTCATCTTCATGCTGGTCAGCATGGTGATCTACGTGCCGGTGATGAGCTGCTTCAACATGCCCTGGAGCAGCCTGGGCGCGGAGATGACGCCGGACTACCACGAGCGCACCACCGTGATGGCCATCCGCAATGCCATTCAGAAGGGGCCGGAGCTGGCGATGTTCTTCGCCGCCCAGTTCACGACGCTGGCCATCTTCAATGACGCGAGCACCGGCAAGCCCGACCTCCTGCGCGGCGCCCAGACCTATTGCGCCATCCTCGGCGCCATCATGGTGGCGGTGTCCATCGCCATCTTCCTGCTGGTGCGCGAGCGCTACTACGAGAAGCTGGTGGCGCGCACGCAGACACACATCCCGTTTGCCGACACCCTGTGGCGCACGCTGCGCTGCAAGCCCTTCCGACGCATCCTGGGCATGATGCTGGCCTATGGCATGGGCACGGCCATGGTCGGCACCCTGGGCTACTACGCCACCATCTACTACGTCTGCCAGGGCGACATCGTGCAGGGCGCCAAGTGGAACACGGCCATGGGCCTGGCGGGTATGGCCTTCGGCTTTGCGGGCATCCCCTTCTTCGCGTGGATCGCGCGTCGCCACGGCAAGCGCGCCGGCCTGGCCACGGTGTTGGTGATGGCCATGTGCGCCTTCATCGGCGACTGGTGGCTGTACAACCCCGCGCTGCCTTACCTGCAGCTGCTGGCCTGCGGCTTCGTCGCCTTCACGGGCGCGGGCTTCTGGACGCTCTACAACGCCACGCTCGGCGACGTGGTCGACTATGACGAGCTCCAGACCGGCCAACGCCGCGAAGGTTCGTTCTCGGCCTGCCAGTCGTGGATCTCCAAGGTCGGCATGGCCATCGGCTGGGGCGCGTCGGGCTGGATCCTGCAGTTCACGGGCTTTGACGCCAAGCTGGAGGGCGCACAAGACCCCAATGCCATCTTCATGATCCGCATCCTGCTGTCCAGCATTCCGGTCATCGGCCTGGTGCTGGCCCTGGTGTCGCTGCTGCGCTTCGAGCTGACCGAGCAGCGCATGGCCGAGATCCGCGTGCAGCTGGAAGCCACGCGGGGCCGCGTATGACGCCGGCACGCACCGATTCACTGAAAACATCAAGCCCGAAAACATCCATCGCTGAAGTCATGCGCAATTACAAATCTCCCTTGAACGGTTTCAACGCACTCTGGTTTGCCTCCTGTCTGGCATTGAGCACCTTCGCTCACGCGGCGGAGCCCGCGAATCGGGCCCAGGATTTCGAATGGAAATCCAGCGAGCCGCTGGTCAGGCCGCCGGCCGACGCAAAGCACATCTTTGGCGTCAAGGACCCCTCCATCGTCTATCACGACGGCCGCTACCACGTCTTCATGACCACGGCGGGGACGAATGGCTGGGGCATGGCCTACGCGAGCTTTGCCCGCTGGGAGGACGCACCCAATGCGCCTCTGTTCATGCTCGACAAGTCCCCCATCGGGCCCGGCTACCGCGCCGCACCCCAGGTCTTCTACTTCGCGCCGCAAAAGCTCTGGTATCTGATCTACCAGGGCGGCGACCCGCTGTATTCCACGACCAAGGACATCAACGATCCCCGCTCATGGACGGCACCGCAGCCCTTCTACAAGACCATCCCGGATAGCGTGAAGGACGACAAGGGCCAGGCGACCTGGCTGGACTTCTGGAATATCTGCGACGACAAGAAGTGCCACCTCTTCTTCACCGGCGACAACGGCAGCTTCTATCGCGGCGAGACGACGATCGAGCGCTTCCCTCAGGGCTTCTCCGAGCCGGTCGTCGTCATGAAGGAAAAGCGCGACGACATGTTCGAGGCGAGCAACACCTACAAGATCGCCGGCACCAACCAGTACCTGACGCTGATCGAGGCCATGCGGCCAGGCGGCCGGTATTTCCGGGCCTGGACCGCTGATCGCCTGGACGGCAAGTGGCAGCCCGTTCCCGGCGCCGAGATGAACAGGTTCGCCGGCGCAGACAACGTCAAGTTCAACGGCCGGATCTGGTCCGAAGGCGTATCCCATGGAGAAATGATCCGCGACGGTGTCGACCAGACGCTGACCATCGACCCCTGCAAGCCGCTGAGATTCCTCTTCCAGGGCCTGGACATGGAAAAGGGCAAGAAGTACGACTACATCGAACTGCCCTATCGGCTGGGGCTGATCACCGCCACGGCCCCGAATGCCATCAGCGCAATGTGCTCGAAGTGAACGACCGCGTTGCCGCGCCCACCGCAAGCGCCTGAATCGAACAACATTCCTGGAGACATCGATGTGGACTCGCCGTGCGTTTCCCGCCATCCTGGCCGGCACTGCGGCCGGCTCAAGCACGCTTGCCCGCGCGTCGACGACGGATGCCACGCCCGGATCTCGTAGTTTCGCCTTTGGCATCGAAGGTCAGCGCAAGGCCGACCTGGGCAATGGGACCTATCTGAATCCCATCGTGCCAGGCGACCACGCCGACCCGACCATCCTGAAGGACGGTGCCGATTACTACATGACGTTCTCGTCCTTCCAGTCCTACCCGGGCGCCGTCATCTGGCACTCGCAGGACCTGGTGAACTGGACGCCCGTCACCGCGGCCCTGCATCAGCCCATCGGCACCGTCTGGGCGATGGACCTGATCAAACATCAGGGCCGCTACTTCATCTACATCCCGGTGCTGCAGGACGCCGGCACGGGCGTCTATGTCATCCACGCCGACGACATCCGCGGGCCATGGAGCGCGCCCATCGATCTGAAGATCCCAGGCTGCATCGACCCCGGCCATGTCGTGGGTGAGGACGGACGGCGCTACCTCTTCGTCAACGGCGGCCGCCGCGTGCGGCTCAAGGACGATGGCCTCGCCACCGACGGCGCGTTGGAGAACAACGCCTGGACACCTTGGCAATACCCCAAGGACTGGGTCGTCGAGATGTTCGCGCCCGAGGGGCCCAAGCTGCTCAGGCGTGGCGAGTGGTTCTATCTGATCTCCGCCGTCGGCGGCACGGCGGGGCCGCCGACCAGCCACATGGTCACCGTGGCGCGCTCACGCTCGGTCCACGGGCCCTGGGAGGACTGCCCGCAAAACCCTATCGTGCGCACGAAGAGCGCCGGCGAGCCCTGGTGGTCGCGCGGCCACGCCAGCCTCGTCGAAGGGCCGGCGGGGGACTGGTGGATGGTCTATCACGGCTACGAGAACGGCATGCGCACGCTGGGCCGCCAGGCGCTGCTGGAGCCCGTCGAGTGGACCCAGGACGGCTGGCCGCGCGCCAAGGGCGGCACGCTGGACAAGCCCCTGCCCAAGCCGCGCGGTGGCAAACGCGGCCCCGCGGGCTTCGCGCTGTCCGACGATTTCTCCAGCGGCAAGCTGGGCCTGCAATGGGCCTTCCATGCGCCAGGGCCCGATGAAGCCAAGCGCCTGCGCTTTGATGAGAAGGCCCTGACCATCCGCGGCAAAGGCAAGGCCCTGCCCGACTCCTCGCCGTTGACCTGTGCCTGCGGCGACCGCAGCTACGAGGTCAGTGTTGAGCTGGAGATCATCGGCGACGGCCATGGTGGCCTGGCGCTGTTCTACGAGGAGCGCGGCCACGTCGGACTCGGCTTCAGCACCACGCAGATGCTGACCTATGGCTATGGCCAGGAGCACTCGTGGATGCGAGAGAACATGGCCACCCGCCGCGTGCACATCCGCCTCGTCAACCGCGAGAACGTCATCACTTGGCACACCTCGCACGACGCTGGCAAGAGCTGGAAACAGCATTCCTGGCAGATGGAGGTCTCCGGCCTGCATCACAACGTGTTCGGCGGCTTCGTCAGCCTGCGGCCTGCGCTGTTCAGCGCCGGCGCCGGTGAGGTGCGCGCCCGCAACTTCGTCTACAGAGGACTCCCGACATGACTTCACTCCGCTCCCTGCGCCGCCGCCAGTTGCTGGCCGCCACCGCCCTGCCCCTGGTTGCCCCCATGACGCTTGCCGCACCGCAACAGCGCCGCATCGTGCTCGACGTGGCCCAGGCCAAGGAGCCGCTGGACCGCTTCTTCGACCACTGCGTCGGCGCCGACTACCCCGGCACGACCTACCGCCCCGATGCGCTCGCGCAGCTGAAGACCGCCGTCGATGAACTGGGATTCCGCTACCTGCGCTTCCACGCCATCTTCCACGACGTGTTCAAGACGGTGACACGCGACGCCGCGGGCAAGCTGGTGTTCGATTTCACCGGCATCGACAAGCTCTACGACGCGATGCTGGCCCGGCGCATCAAGCCCTTCGTCGAACTGGGCTTCACGCCGCTGGCGCTGAAGACCTCGGACAACAAAATCTTCTACTGGCAGGGCAACACCTCCCACCCCGAGCCCGCCGGTTGGGTGGCGCTCATCGACGCCTTCATCCGCCACCTGCTGGAGCGCTACGGCGCGGCTGARGTGCAYGACTGGTACTTCGAGGTCTGGAACGAACCCAACCTCGACGGCTTCTGGGAGAAGGCCGATCAAAAGGCCTACTTCGACCTCTACACCCGCACCGCCAAGGCGATCAAGGCCGTCAGCCCGCTGCTGCGCGTGGGCGGCCCGTCCACSGCCGGCGCGGCCTGGGTGCCCGAGTTCCTGGCCCACGCCAAGGTCACCAACACGCCGGTGGACTTCATCACGACGCACACCTATGGCGTCGATGAAGGCTTCCTCGACGAGTTCGGCAAGGAAGACCGCAAGCTGTCCAAGTCGCCCGACGCCATCGTCGGTGACGTGCGGCGCGTGCGCAAGGAGATCGAGGCCTCGCACCTGCCAGGCCTGCCGCTGTTCTTCACCGAGTGGAGCAGCAGCTACAACCCGCGCGACCTGGTGCACGACTCGTACATGAGCGCGCCCTATGTACTGAGCAAGCTGAAAGCTTCGCAAGGACTCGCCCAGCACATGAGCTACTGGGTCTACAGCGACCTGTTCGAGGAACCCGGCCCGCCGGACGCGCCCTTCCACGGCGGCTTCGGCCTGATGACGCGCGAGGGCATCCGCAAGCCGGTGTGGTTCGCCTACCGCTACCTGGCCGCACTGCAGGGCAAGGAAGTGCCGACCAGTGACCCCTCCACCTGGGCCGCGATCGACGGCGACCAGCTGCAAGCCATCGTCTGGGACTGGCGCCAGCCCGACCAGACGGCCAGCAACCGCAGCTTCTTCGGCAAGCCGCAGCCGGCCCGGGACGCGGGCAGCGCGACCGTCGAACTGCGCCATCTCGCACCCGGCCGCTACCAGCTCACGCAGCGCCGTACCGGTTTCGAGGTCAACGACGCCCACACCGCCTACCTGAAAATGGGCTCGCCGAAGAACCTCGATGCCAAGCAGCTCGCCACGCTGCAGGGGCTGACGACCGACAAGCCGGAAGTGCAGCGCGAACTCCAGGTCGGCGCCAATGGCTCGGCCACGTTGACGCTGAAACTCCGCAGCCACGACGTCGTGCTGCTGAGCCTGAGCAAGATGGCGCCATGAAGCGGCGCGAGGCCGTACTGGGCCTTGCGGCCGGCCTGGCGGGCTGCGGCGGAGGTGGCGGCGCAGCGGTGAGCGCGGCACCGTCACCCGCACCCGCGCCGGCCCCCGCCCCGGGCGGCTCGCCCTATCCCGACTACAACATCGCGCCCGCGGCGGCCGACACCACCGGCATGGCCGACTCGGCCGTGCAGGCCGCGCAGAAGATGCGCACCGGCCTGAACATCGGCAACACGCTGGAAGCGATGGGCGGCAAGAGCGAGACCTACTGGGGCAACCCGAAGATCACGCGCGACTTCGTGCAGTTCATCAAGACCAGCGGCTTCAACGCCGTCCGGCTGCCGACATCCTGGGATCAGTACGCCGATGCGACGACCGCCAGGATCGACCCTGCCTGGCTGGCCCGCGTCAAGGAGGTCGTCCAGTACTGCATCGACGCCGACCTCCACGTCATCGTCAACATCCACTGGGACGGCGGCTGGCTGGAGGAGCACTGCACGCCCGACAGGCAGGTCGCCAACAACCACAAGCAGCGGGCCTTCTGGCAGCAGATCGCGACCCAACTGCGCGACTTCGACGGGCGGCTGCTGTTTGCCAGCGCCAACGAGCCCAACGTCAAGACGGCCGAACAGATGGCCGTGCTGATGAGCTACCACCAGACCTTCATCGACACCGTGCGCGCCACCGGCGGCCGCAATGCCCGGCGCAACCTGGTCGTGCAAGGGCCGTCGACCGATGTGGAGCTCACCAAACAGCTGATGACGGGCTGGCCGATGGACACGACCAGCGGCCGGCTGATGGCGGAGATCCACTACTACACACCGTGGAACTTCGCCGGCATGACCAAGGACGAGACCTGGGGCAACCAGTTCTTCTACTGGGGCCAGGGCAACCACTCCACCACCGATACCGCCCACAACCCCACCTGGGGCGAGGAGGACGCGGTGGACAGCCTGCTCGGCTCGATGAAGACGCGCTTCGTCGACAAGGGCATTCCCGTCATCGTCGGCGAGTTCGRCGCCCAGCACCGCACCACGCTGACCGGCGAGGCGCTGCGGCTGCACGAGGCCAGCCGCGCCTACTTTTGCAAGACCGTGGCGCAGAGGTCCCGCGCCTTCGGCCTGGTGCCGTTCTACTGGGACACGGGCTCGCTGCTGGATCGCAGCCGCAACGTCGTGCTGGACGCCAAGGTGCTGGACGCGTTGACGGGGTGACCCCATGACCCTGCCCGTCACGGGACGCCGGCGCCGCCATCCCGTGAGGGCGGCGCTTCAGCTCAAGGTGTAAACGGGCGTCACCCGTCGCGCGAGCCGCCACGCAGTTCGACTATCCTGTTAGCAAGCCCGGCAGCCTCGGGCGCCTCAGGGAGCCGACTTGGAATCAAGCAGCCTGCCCCGGGAGGGCGGTGTTCCCACTGAAACCGCGCCGGCGCACGCTCGGCCGGCCTTTCTGCTGGACCAGCCGGCCGGCCCGCGCGAGCGCCGTCATGCGCTGATCGTCGCGCTGCTGTCGGTGGCCGTGTTCGCGGCCCTGCTGCCCTTTGCCAAGCTCAAGCTGGCGGCGGTGCCGGCCTTCATCCCCATCTACGAGTCGGCCCTGGTGCTGACCGACCTCATCACGGCCGTGCTGCTGTTCGGCCAGTACCGCATCCTGCGCTCCCAGGCCCTGCTGGTGCTGGGCTGCGGCTATCTGTTCACGGCCGCGATGGCGACGGCCCATGCGCTGAGCTTCCCGGGCCTGTTCAGCGCCAACGGCCTGCTCGGTGCGACGACGCAAACCACCGTCTGGCTCTACATGCTGTGGCATGGTTGCTTTCCGCTCTTCGTGCTCGGCTATGTCGCGCTGAAGAGCAGGCCGCAGTTCACCGTGCCGACGTTGACCTGGCCCGCACTCACGCTGCTGGCCGGCGCCGGCTGCATCGCGATGACCACGCTGGGCCATGACTGGTTGCCCGAGCTGCTGGTGGGCGGCCGCTACTCGCTGGCCTTCCAGGTCACCGTCGGCTGCGTCTGGGCCTTCAGCCTCGTCGCCCTGGCCGCGCTGTGGCGCCAGCAGCCGCGGACCGTGCTGGACCTGTGGCTGATGGTGGTCAGCCTGGCCTGGCTGTTCGACATCGCACTGTCGGCCATGCTCAACGCGGCGCGCTTCGACCTCGGCTTCTATGCGGGCCGCATCTACGGCCTGCTGGCCAGCTCGGTCGTGCTGATGGAACTGCTGCTGGAAAACAGCGCGCTGTACGCGCGTCTGTTCAAGGCCTACGAGGCCGACCACGCCCAAGGCGAGGCGCTGGCTGCCGCACGCGACCAGGCCGAGGCCGCCAACGCCGCCAAGAGCCTCTTCCTGGCCAGCATGAGCCACGAGATCCGCACGCCGATGAACGCCATCATCGGCCTGACCAACCTCGTGCTGGAGACACGGCTGGACCCGCGCCAGCGCGACTACCTCGGCAAGGTGCAGACCTCGTCCAAGGCCCTGCTGACCCTGCTCAACGACATCCTCGACTACTCCAAGATCGAGGCCGGCAAGATCACGCTGGAGGCCGAGGAGTTCGGCCCCGAGGAGCTGATCGAGAACGTCGGCCATCTGTTCTCGGCGCGGCTGGAAGAGGCCGGGCTGGACCTGCTGTTCGAGTTCGACGAGCGCCTGCCGCATCGCCTGGTGGGCGACAGCCTGAGGCTGACCCAGGTGCTGAACAACCTCGTCGGCAATGCCATCAAGTTCACGCCACGCGGCGAGATCGTCGTGCGGGCGGACCTGGTGGGCGAGCACGACGGCCGCATGCGGCTGCGCATCAGCGTGCGCGACACCGGCATCGGCATGACGCCCGAGCAGGTGGATCGCCTCTTCCAGGTCTTCGGCCAGACCGACGCCTCCATCGCGCGCCGCTACGGCGGCACCGGCCTGGGCCTGGCCATCTGCAAGCGCCTCGTCGAGCTGATGGACGGTAGCTTCGAGGTCAGCAGCCTGCCGGATCAGGGCAGCACCTTCTCCTTCACCTGCGACTTCGGCAGGGCCAGACCGGGCGCCGAGCGCATCGACCTGCACCGCATCCGCGGCATGCGCACCCTGGTCGTCGACGCTCAGCCCACCGAGCGCCTCATCTTGCAGCAGATGCTGCAAAGTTGGCGCTTCCAGGTCGGCGTGGCCTCGTTCGGCGACGAGGCGCTCTACCGCCTGCGCCAAGCCGACCCGGCCCACCCCTACGAATTGCTGCTGCTGGACTGGAAGACGGCCGGCGCGGACTTCGTCGACACGGCCCGCCGCGTCGCGGCCGAGCGCGGCGTGCCGCCACCGGCCGTCATCGCGCTGGGCAGCCTGCATGCGAGCGAGCGCGTCGCCGAAGAGCTGCAGGGCCGCGCCGGCACCCAGGTCCTCGTCAAGCCCGTCACACCATCGCGCCTGTTCGACGCCCTCATGCAACTGCAGCGCGGCGAGCCGCCGGCCGCAGAGGCGCCGACAGGCGGCAGCATGGCCGACCTGGCCGAGACCATGCGCCCCCTGCACGGCGCTCGCGTGCTGCTCGTCGAGGACAACCCGGTCAACCAGCAGGTGGCCTGCGCCTTCCTGTCCATGGTCAAGCTCGACGTCGAGGTGGCCGAGAACGGCCTGGAGGCAGTGGAGCGCCTCCAGCACGAGTCCTTCGACGCCGTGCTGATGGACATGCAGATGCCCGAGATGGATGGCGCGACGGCGACGCGGCTGATCCGCGCCATGCCACAGCACGCCCGCCTGCCCATCATCGCGATGACGGCCGGCGCCATGGAGCACGACGTGCAGGACTGCCTGGCCGCCGGCATGAACGCCCACGTCAGCAAGCCCATCGATCCGCGCCAGCTGGTGCGCACGCTGCTGGCCTGGGTGGCGCCGCCGGCCCGCGCGCAGCAAGGTTAGGAGGGATCGGGCACGCGCTCGAAGTCCATCTCCCAGTTGACCTCCCAGGTCTGGCCTCCATCAGCCGAGAAGGCCTGCTGCCAGTGCGGCCGGCCCGTGGTGGTGTTCGTCCAGCGATAGCGCACGCGGATAGGCTGGCCACGCAGCGCATCGTCGCACTGGAACTCGCCGACACCCTCGGCAAAGCCGCCCACCACCGGCGGGTCCAGGCGATGCGGATTGCGGCCGTCCACCCACCAGATGGCCCATTGGCTCGTGGCCGGGTCGAAGGTGCGCATGGACAGGGCGCGGTAGGGGCCGGTGGGCAGTTCCAGCACGTTGTCGTCGATGTTGCCAAGGCCGTCGAGCAGGGGCCACATGCGACAGCGGCCGTCGAAGTTTTCCCAGTCCTCGCAACCGAGCAGGCGCTCCTTGAGGCGGCGGTGGCTGACCTTCCAATGGCCAATGAAGAAGTCGAAGTCATGCGGGGTCGAAGTCGTGTTCATGATGTTCAGGTGTGAAGGGCGGAACGGGCCGTGGGCACCAGGCGCAGGGTCTGGGTGGGCTTGGCCAGCCAGGGCTGAAGTGATGCGGCGAAGTCCCGCGACAGGGCAGCCCTGGCGTCATCGAACAAGGCCAGGGAGACCAGCACGTGTTCGCCTTCGCGCACCGGCAGGCGCGGGAAGTTGTTGGGCGTGGCCTCGGTGACATACCAGGCCAGCTGTCGGGCACCGGCCGCACGCAGCGCATCGCTGAGCGGGCCGCGGGCAAGGCCCAGCAGGTCAGGGCCGGCCGGCGCTTTCAGGTGAAAGACCGTCGCCAGCAAAAACCCGGGTGGCAGCGCCGTCGCGCCGCGTTCGGCGCGGGGCAGCGCCGGCTCAGGCAGCGCGGCGCCATGCCAGGCCGGGCGCAGCAGCAACACGTTGTCGGAATCGATCATGGTCGCGTTGGCCGTGTTGCGGTGCTGTGTCCAGACCGGCCCGCCATAGAAGGCAGGCAGGCCGTCGCCGCGCGCGGCCATGTCGGCGAAGCCGCGCAGCCAGACAAAGCGGTCAGGCCCGTCCAGGTCGCGGAACTGGCCCAGCACGCGGATGCCGACGGCCTCCTGCGCGGCGACGAACTCGCGGTCGAAGAGCTCGATCAGCGTGTCGCGTTTGCCCGGGTGCAGGGTGTACTGGCGCAGTTCGACGACCTGACAGTCCGGCGCGACGGGCGGTGTGGTTTCGAGAGGCAGAGGCATGGTTCAGAGTCCACGGAGTTCAAGGTCCGTGCAGTCTGCGCCGCCATACCTGTCAATGCATGACGTGTTTTACGACGTGCCGACATCGCATCGACGCCCGAAAACCGCCGGCCGCGCGTCATTCGGGCACCGGCAAGCTGAGACCGCGCTTGAGCACGCCCATCGCGACCTGGGTGGTGTAGCGACGCACGTTCGGGTTGTCGGCCAACAGCCGGGCCATCAGCGCTTCATAGGCGGTCGTGTYGGGGGCAGCGACGACAAGCACGAAGTCGTTCTCGCCGGTCACATAGAAGGCCTGCTGCACGGCGGCCTCGGCGTCCAGCCAGGCGCGCAACCGCGCCATCGGCTCGGGGCGCTCGCTGTCGACCTGCAGGGCGGCGATGAAGGTGGTCGGCCGGCCGATCTGGGCGGCGTCCAGCACGGCGACCTGGCGCTGGATGACGCCCTGCTCGCGCAGCCGCTTCAGCCGCCGCTGGATGGCCGAGGCCGACAGGCTGACATGCTCGGCCAGCTGCTCGGCGGTCAGCGCGGCGTCCTGCTGCACCAGGGTCAGCAACTGGCGGTCAAAGCGGTCCAGCTCGGTCATCGTCGGAAATTGCGGCCAAACGGCAAGGGAGCCGCGCATCTTGCCGGATTTCGCCGCGACACCCTTTCTAGGATGACAGGCGTCCCCACAGGAGTTTTTCCCGATGATCGATCACGTGTCCCTGGGCACCCGCCGCTACGCCGAGTCGGTGGCCTTCTACAGCCGCGTGCTGGCGCCGCTGGGCCTGGCGCTGCTGCGCGATACCGGCAGCGAAGCCGCCTTCGGCACGCCCGAGCGCTGGTGCTTCTTCCTCTACCCGGTGCCCGAAGACGAGCCGGTAACGGCGCGCGGTGCCCACATCGCTCTCGGCGCTCCGGACCGCATCGTCGTTGCAGCCATACATGAGGTGGCGCTGGCCTCGGCGGCTCGCGACATCTTCACGCCACGCCCCCGGCCCGACATCAGCGAGACCTACTTCGGCGCGATGTTCCATGACCTCGACGGCCATCGCATCGAGGTGCTGACGAACGCGACCTAAGGCTTGAGCTCGTCGTCGTGCTGGCCGAGGGTCGGCGCGGCGAACGGCTCCGGCCCGGGCGTCCTGCCGAAGACGATGGGCCGCGTGACGCCGCGATAGCTGCCGACGGTCGCGTGCTCGAGGTCGCCGACGATGCCCTCGGCCAGCACCTGCGGATGCTGGAACATGTCCTCGACCTGGCGGGCCGCTGCGCAAGGCACCTCGTCGCCGAACAAGGCCTCCCACTCCAGCGCCGTGCGCGTGGCCAGGGCCGCATGCAGCCTCGTCAGCAGCCCGGCGGCGTTGGCGGCGCGCTTCTTGACGGTGTCGAAGCGCTCGTCGGCGGCGAGATCATCCAGGCCGGTGATGCGGCACAGCGCCGCCCAGAAATGCGCTGTGTTGGCCGAGATGTAGATATGACCCTCACGCGCCGGGTGGATGCCGGTGACGCCGCCCGAGCGCATGTCGCGGCCGATGTCCAGCGGCTCATCGCCGGCCCAGACCAGGCGGGCCGACTGCATCGTCAACGCGCTGCGCAGCAGCGACACACCGACGTACTGGCCGCGCCCGCTGCGCTCGCGCTCGAACAGCGCCGACGCGACACCTGAAGCGACCAGGGCCGCCGCGTAGTAGTCGACCACCGAGMCGTAGAGGATCTCCGGCGGCCCGCCGCGCTTGCCCTGCAGGGCGCACATGCCGGTCAGTGTCTGTAGCACCTGGTCGTAGCCGGCCTTGTCCTTCAGCGGGCCGGTCTCACCGTAGCCGGTCACGGCGCAGTAGATGAGGCGCGGGTTCAGCAGCTCCAGCTGCTCGTGGGCGATGCCCAGGCGCTTGGGCACGCCGGGGCGGAAGTTGTGCACCAGCACGTCGGCCTCGCGCACCAGGCGCAGCAGGGCGGCGAGATCGGCGGGCTGCTTCAGGTCCAGCACGACGCCACGCTTGCTGCGGTTCACGCCGATGAAGGCACGGCTCTCGGCAGCCAGCGTGGACGGGTAGTTGCGCAGGTTGTCGCCGGCCGGCGGCTCGACCTTGAGCACGTCGGCGCCCTGGTCGGCCAGCAGCGTGCAGCCATAGGGCCCGGCGATGTAGGCACTCAGGTCGAGCACGCGCACGCCGCTCAGTGGCCCCGGCGGGCCGGGTCGGGTGGAGGGAGGGAAGGCAGCGGCGTTCACGGCGGGGGGCTCGTCAGGATGGCGGCAGTCTGGGCCAGAAGCCCGGCGCAACCAAGGGCGCTGGCGTTCGCTCAGGCATCACGGAATCTTGGTTGTCGTGGTCACCGGCGCGGTCGACAACCAGGTCAGGCGCCAGGCGCCGTCCTCGCGGCCACCGGCGAGGAAATAGGGCTGGAAGTCCAGCGGCGCGCGGCAGCCCAGACTCATGCGCAGGGTCGGCACTTCGGCGCCGGCCACTTCGCTGACCCAGTGTTCGAGCGGCGCCTCGGGCAGTTGCACAGTCTCGGCGGTCTTGAAGCCGTCGATCAATGGGGTCGAGAAGACGAGGGGGCCTCGCGTCAACGCCACATAGCCCAGATCGAGCACCGTCTGGTGCACGGCGCTGCCGTCGGGCGCGCGCGACTCCTGCACGTTGCGGTTGCGGCGCTCGTGCAGTTCAGCCTTCATCGGCAGGCACAGCCTGACGGTATCGCCGGGCTGCCAGACGCGGTCAATGGCGAGATAGCTTCCCGGCGGGCCGGCAAAGCGCTCGCCGCCGACCTCCGCATGGGCACCCTCGGCCCAGGACGGGCAGCGCAGCTTCAGCGTGAAGCGAGCCGGCGCATCAGGGTCAAGAGTCAGCGCCACGTCGCTTTCGTACGGATAGCCCGTCTCGATGCGCAGGCCCACGCCGCCGACGCGCGCCGTCAGCGGGCCATGCAGATGCACCGTCAGCTCGCCCTCGCCACCGCTGACGGCCAGCGCCGGCAGCTCCTCCAGCGCCATCGCGCCGCTGCTCTTGCAGCAGCGCCAATACGTGGTGTGCACACGCCGCCCATTGGGGAAGCTGTAGTAGCACCAGTCCTCGCCATTGGGCGCGATAGCGCCCAAGAGGTCGTTGTAGGCCGCGCGCTCGATCTCCTCGGCGTAGCGCGCATCACCGCTGAGCAGCAGCAACTCGCGATTGAGCTGGACCCAGGCCAGCGTCGAGCAGGTCTCCACATAGGCCTCGGGCACAAAGCTGCCCGGCGCATTGAAGACCTCGCGCGACCGGTGGGCCACGCCGCCCCAGGGGCCGCCGCCCAGGCTCAGGTGCTTGTCGCGGATGCCGGCCCACAGCGCATGCACGGCAGCCAGCAGCTCGGGCCGGCCGGTGGCACGGTGCAGCTTGGCCAGGCCGACGAGGTTCCACAGCAGCTGGTAGGCCTTGCCGGTGGCGATGTCGGCCGCGTCGGCGCCGGCCAGCGCGCGGCTCAGCAGGGCCAGCGGCGCGTGGCGGTCGGCCTGTTCGAGGATGCGCTCGGCCAGGTCCAGGTAGCGGCGCTCGCCAGTCACGAAGTAAAGCTCGCAAGCCGGGTCCATCAGCACCGTGGCCGACATGCCGTGGTGGTTGCCGAGATCGGTGATGTCGATCTCCGCCAGCGCGCTCGCGCAGAGGTCGCCGATGCGGCGGGCCGCTGCCAGCCAGGCCGGCTCCGCGAAATGGCGGTGCGCTTCGAGCAGCCCCAGGATCAGATAGCTGTGTGTCCAGATGTCCCAGGTGCGCAGGCTCGGCGCGCCGTCCCAGGTCGGCGGCTTGGGTGCCTGCTTGACCATGAAGCGACGTGGCGCGGCATAGGTGCCGAGATAGCCGTCGGCTTCCTGCTGGGCGCAGAGGAAGTCGGCGACGGCGCGCACGTGAGACTCCAGCTCGGCGTCACCGCTACGGGCCGCAGCTCGGGAAGCAGCGACCAGCCATTTGCCGGCATGCTCGCCGTACCAGTCCCCCTCCAGGTTCTTGTCCGCGACGGCGCGCAGGAACAGCGCGATGGCCGGGCTATCGGGCCCGGCGATGAAGCGGTGCAGCCGGCCGCGGCGGCTGGCTTCGACGGCCTCGCCGAGCACGCCGCCGAGCTGGACCTCAGCGCGCATCGACGACACAGCGGAAACCCAGCATGCCCGAGCGGTCCTTGCACGGCGCCATCAGCAGGTATTTGCCGTGCTGGTCGAGCCGGTAGGCCTGCGGAAAGTACCAGTGCGAAGTCTGCGGCTGGTAGCTGCTGCCGCCGCGCAGCACGGCCGCGCGGGTGTGGTTGTCGGCGTATTCATCGGTCCACTGCCAGACATTGCCGACCAGGTCCAGCACGCCAAACGGGCTGGCACCGCGCAGGTGGGTGTCGACGTCGGCGGGCGGGGTCAGCGTGCGACCGGTGTTGGGCGGCGGCACGGCGCTCGCGTCCCAGGCCTCGCCCCAGGGATAGGCGCGGCCGTCGCCGCCTTGGGCGGCGTATTGCCACTCCCATTCATGCGGCAGGCGCTTGCCCGCCCAGGCGGCATAGGCGCGGGCGTCCTCGATGCCGACCCAGGTGACCGGCTTGTTGGCCCAGCCTGCGGGCGGCTCACCGTTCACCCAATGGCGCAGGAAGTTGTGCGCATCCGCCGGTTGATAGCGCGCGGCCAGCACGAAGGCATGGAACTGCGCGTTGGTCACCGGCGTGCGGTCCATGAAGAAGCGCGGCATGTCCATGCGACGGCGATGCTGGCGGCGCGGGCTGTCTTCCCATGGGTATTGCACGTCCAGGCCCGCCCAGGTCTGGCCCTCGACCTCGACGCCGCCGACGGCGAAGTCGAACTCACCGGCAGGGATCTCGACCATGCTCTCAGGTGCCTTTTCGACGCGCGGCGTGGGTGCAATGGCGACGAGCTGCTGCGTCAGCGGCCGCCAGGTCTTGTCGAGAGACTGCAGCGGCGTGCGCGCCAGCTCGGCCATGCGAGCCAGCAAAGACCCGTCCACCGACTCACCAGCCGCAACGGCCAGCAGCGCGCCAAAGCCCCGCGCCTCCAGCGCCACCGAGAAGACCGCCTGAGCACCGTCCACGCGCGGCTGCACCTCGACACCGTTCCACATGTCGAAGTAGCGCGTGCCCTCGGCATGCTCGACGGCGAGCTGCTCGCCATCCACCGCGTACTCGTTGCGGTTCACGATCGTCCACAGCCGCCGCCCATCGAGCGGAAAGCTGCTGGCAAACACACCCGCCTGCAGCGTCGGCGCATAGGGCCGCCAGTCGCCGCTGACCAGCAGCGGTGCCAGCGCGCGGTACAGCGTCGCGATGCGCTTGAGCGTGGCGGCATCCCGGCCGGTGAAGCCGTTCCAGATGCCCCAGACGTTCTCCCAGGCGTTGTAGCCCACGCCATTGAAGAAGCAGTACTGGAAGTCGTTGTTGCGGTCGCGGCTCCAGCGGTTCTCCAGGTTGATCATGTGGCGCGGTTCCAGCCACTTGAACTTGGCGACGACGGGCACGACGTCCTGCGGCACCTTCTTGCCCCAGCTCTGCACATTCCAGATCAGCTGCTCCTCGCAGGAAATCGTCGACTCCGGCTGCAGCACGACGTAGCGCCCGCGCCGCTCGCAGGCGTCGAAGAAAGCCCGCGGCACGCCGTTGTAGGTGTCGCCGTTGATGCCGTCGGCACCGACGGCCTGCACGATGCCGGCGATGGCCTCCCAGTCGCTCTCGGCGTGCTCGCGAGTGCCGTGGTCCCAGGGCTTGGTGGGCAGGAAGACGCGCACGCCGCGGCGGTGGAAGGCGTCCACTGCGCGCTTGAGCCCATTCAGGCCGCCGGGCAGGTCGTGGGCCAGGTCGGTCTGGTTGCGGTCGTCGATGCCGATGTTGGGATAGACGTACCAGATCAGCACGCTGTCCAGGCCACCAAAGCGCTGCTCGAGGTCGTCGAGGTAGCGGTCCACCGTGTACTCGCCCGTGGCCGCGTCGAAGAAGAAGCGGTCCTCGACCATCATCTGCGCGTGCACGAAATTGCGCTGCGCCCATTGCAGCTCGGGGCGGCGGTAGTTGGCGTCGTCATAGCCGATGCGCACCAGGTGCTCGCGCCGCCAGTCGCGCAGGTCGCGCAGCCAGTCGTCGGCGGTGCCGTTGACGTCCATCTGCCAGTGGCCGATCTCGGCGAACGGCCAGCCCGGTGCCTTGCCCGGCGTGGGCAGGTAGCGCTGTGTCGTGACGTGGGAGAACTTGTACTCGGCCATGGATTTATCGGGACTGCAGAAAGGACTCGACCTCGGCACGCGCGGGGATGCTGCCCTGCGCGCCTGGCCGCGTGCAGGCCAGGGCCGCAGCGGCGCAGGCCAAGCGCAGCGCCTCGGGCCAGCGGGCGCCATTCGCCAGCTCGGCCACCAGGGCGCCGCAGAAAGTGTCACCGGCCGCGGTCGTGTCGACAACCTCGACCGTAAAGCCGGGCTGCTCGAACCAGGCCGCGCCGCAGCGTGCCCGCACGCCGCGTGCGCCCAGCGTGACGACGACGCAGGGCACGTCCAGCGAGGCGATGGCCGCGTCGATGTCATGCTGGATGCCGCTGATGGCGGCCAGCTCGCCTTCGTTGACGACGAGCAGGTCCAGCGCACCCAGCAGCGCGCGCGGCAGGGGTTGGGCAGGCGCGCCGTTCAGCGTCACGTTGAGGCCGGCGGCATGGGCGACGCGCGCGCAGGCCGTGACGGTGGCCAGTGGCGTCTCCAGTTGCAGCAGCAGGTGGCTGTAGTGGCTCAGCGGCGGCAGGTGTTCGGGCGCCAGGCCGGCATTGGCGCCGGGCGCGACGGTGATGGCGTTCTCGGCGTCGTCGGACACGCAGATGAAGGCGGTGCCCGTGGCCAGGCCCTCGGGGCGGACGATGTGGGGCGTCACGCCAGCGGCGCGCAGCGAAGCTTCGAGCTCTGCGGCGTAGGCGTCCTGGCCGAGGGCGACGAGCATGTCCGTCGCCACGCCACCGGCGCGCGCGCAGGCCACGGCCTGGTTGGCGCCCTTGCCGCCGGGGAAGGTCTGGAAGCCGCGGCCCAGCACGGTTTCGCCGGGCACCGGGATGCGCGGCGCGCGCACGACGAAATCGAGATTGGCCGAGCCGGCGACCAGGATGGCGGGAGGCTTCATCGCTCGAGGGCCTGGTAGACGAGGTTGTGGAAAGCGGCCGTCGGCCGCGGCGGGTCGGTGGCGACGCCGCGCGGCACATGCTGCATCAGCAGGAGGGCAACGAGGCGCTCGCGCGGGTCGACGGTGAAATAGGTGGTGGCCGCACCCGGCCAGCCGAAGGAGCCCTCGGAACCCAGCCGGCCGCGGCGGGCGACGTCCAGCACCATGGACACGCCCAGGCCAAAGCCCTCGCCGGGGCCGAGGTCGTTGCCGACGTCCAGGTGGCCGACCTGGTTCATGCGCATCAGCGCCACGGTCCTGGGCGACAGCAGCTGGCGGCCGCGCCACCAGCCCTCGTCGAGCAGCATCTGGGCGAAGCGCAGATAGTCATTCGCCGTTGAATAGAGGCCGCCGGCACCGCCGTCGTAGTCGCGCAGCGCCACGCCCGGCGCGTCGGCCGAGCGGGCGTTGGCGAGCACGAGGCGGCCGTCGTCGGTGACGCTCGTGATGTCGGCGACGCGGTAGCGCTGCGCGGCGGGCACCGTAAAGCCGGTATCGCCCATGCCCAGGGGTTCGAACAGGCGTTCACGCAGGAACCGCGCAAAAGGCCGGCCCGACACGACCTCGACGACGCGGCAGAGCACATCGGTGTTGATGCCGTCGTAGCGGAAGCGGCTGCCGGGCTCGACGGCCAGCGGCACGGCGGCGACGCGGCGCGCGAACGTCGCCAGGTCGGGCGCGGCCTGCGGGTCGGCCGCCGCGCCGTCGGTGTCCAAGCCCGAGGTGTGCGTCAGCAGATGACGCAGCGTGACCGGCTTGCGCGGCCTGCTGCCTTCGCGCAGGCGCTGGCCCGCGAACTCGGGCAGGTGGCGCTCGACGGGGTCGTCCAGCGTCAGCCCGCCCTCCTCCATCAGCATCAGCACGGCCACCGACGCGATCGGCTTGGTCATCGAATAGATGCGGAAGATCGCATCCAGGGGCATGGCCTCGCGGCGCGCGAGGTCGCGGTGGCCGTGGGCCTGGTGGTGCAGCACGCAGCCGTCGCGCGCCAGCAGCACGACGGCACCGAGGTGGCCGGGGCCGCGTGCACTGGCGCGCGTGTCGCCTTCGAGGAAAGCGTTCAAGCGCCGCAGGCGCTCGACCGAAAAGCCGGCCGAGGCCGGCGTGCAGGCCGGCAGCGCCGGCTCGGCCCGCACCGGCCAGGCGGCCGCGGCCGCAGCGGCCAGCAGCAGGCGCCGTGTCGGCTCGGGTCGGGAGGCAGGGGTCAGAAGGTCACCGTATGCGTCAACGACACGACGCGGCCGCGGCCCGAGGTGTAGTTGCGGAAGCCCACCACCTGCGACCAGCTCAGCACGTAGAACTTGTTGGTCAGGTTCTCGATGCCCAGCGAACTCTTGCCGCCATGGCCCCAGTCCCAGTTGGCGCTGAAGTCGAACAGCGTGTAGCCCTTGGTGTGCTCCTCGGCGCTGGTGCCGACGTTGAGGTCGCGCGAGCTCAGCTTGGTCGCGCCCAGCGTCACGTCGGCCTGGGGCAGGAAGCGCCAGGTGGCCGAAGCGCCGAGCTTGTCGGGGTTGATGTCGAGCACGCCCATCTGCTTGGTCAGCGGGCCGCCGCTGGTGAACCAGGTCTTGCCTGACGTGTGCGAATACAGCGCCGTGAACTTGAGGTCGCGCGTGGCGCGCAGCTCGCCGGTCAGCTCGTAGCCGCTGATGTTGACGGGCTGGCGCGACAGCAGGAAGTCGTTGGTGACGGGGTCAATGGACAGCGACTGGCCGAAGTCAGACTTGCTCTTGTAGTAGGAGCCGCCGAAGGAGCCCATGGCGCCACGCCAGTTGAAGCCGATCTCGTTGTTCTTCACGATGACGGCCTGCAGGTCCAGGATGCCCGCGACGGACTGGCCGGGGTAGCTGATGTTGCGCAGCGGGATGCCGACATTGGGCAGCGTGAAGCCCTTGCCGCTGGAGACGAAGGCCGACCAGCCGCCGCCGATCTTCCAGACCGCGCCGATATTGGGCAGGTTGGCCTTGTAGTTCAGCTTGCCGCCCTTGACGTCCACGCGGTTGCGGAAATAAGTGGTCTTGTAGTCGGCCACCTCCAGCTCGCCGTCTTCGCGGCGGAAGCCCCCGGAGAGCGTCACGGGACCGATGTCGTAGGACGCCTGGAACCACGGCGCGACGCTGCTGTAGTTCATCGGCGGCACCCACAGGCGATCGGTCAGCGCCAGCCACTGCCTGGCGGTATCGTGCGTCAGGTCGACGCCCCCGCGCACCTCCAGCCCTTCGACGCCGAAGACATCGCCATGGCTGTAGGCATTGCGCAGGCCGTATTTGCGTGTGCGCACCTCGGACTGGTCCACCAGCGTGCCCAGCGGCGCGATCAGCGGGTCCTGGCGGTCGGCACCGTTCTCGGCCGGGTAGCGCATCTTCTGGTCGGCGTAGTAGGCGTCCAGCGACAGCGAGCCGCCCCACAGGTCGTTGTGCTTGTAGGACAGCGTGCTCTGCGAGAAGTCGTTGATCTCGCTGAGGGTGCCGAACAGGCCGGGCCGCTCGGAGGTGTTGGTGGAGCCGGCCGTGCGATCGCCGTCGACGAGGTGGTAGTTTCCCTTGCCCTCGATCTTGAACTTGGAGAACGATGCCTGGATGCGCTGTTCGCGATTGGCGCCGAAGTTGTAGCCGGCCTTGGCGTAGACGTTGTTGGCCGTCGAGTCGGCGACCGAGCCGCTGGTGTTCAGGCCGATGCGGCGGCCATGGCCGTCGTAGGTCATGCCGCGGTCGATGCGCGAGACGCCGCCGATGAAGTCCCAGTCCTCGGCCTTGAAGGCGTAGTTGGCGCCGAGCTTCCAGCCGGCACTGTCATCCTCGAAGGCCGTCGTGTAGCGCGCCGTCAGCGTGACCTCGCTGCCCATCTTGGTGGGCGTCTTGGACAGGTAGTTGATGATGCCGCCCGCAGCGCCGATGCCTTCCGACGCCGACGGGCCGTTGATGACCTCGATGCGGCCGACCAGGCCCATGTCGGTGAAGCTGGCATTGCGCGTGCCCTCGCGCAGCGGCGAGCCCTGGGGCACGCCGTCGAACAGGCGCAGCGCAATGCGGCCGCGCAGGTTCTCGCCGGTGTTGCTCATGGCCTGAGATGACTCCGCATAGCCCGGCACCGTGCGCGACAGCACGGCCGTCATGTCGTCGGTCATGTTCAGCGTGTGGGCGATCTCTTCCTTGGTGATCAGCGTGACGGCACCCGGGATCTTGTCGACGGCCTTGGGCACGCGCGTGCCGGTGACGATGACGCGCTGGAGCTCGCTGCCGTCCGCGTTCGTGTCGGCATCGGCAGCGGCCTGCTGAGCCTGGGCGCCGGCCGCGGCCAGAGTGGCAACGACCGCCAGCGCGATGGCGCGGCGGGGGAAACGGGTGGTGTGGCCCTGGCCGGCCGGTGCTTGTCTCGTCATCTTTGTGCTTTCCATCGATCTGTGGGCGCGCCTTCTGCACTGATGCCGGTGGGCGTGGCGTGGCGGGCGCTGTGGCCGCAGTCTCAGCCAGTGCGTGACAAGCTCACACCCTCGCCACCTATGTTCAAGCCCAAGAATTTGTTGTGTGCCGATGCAGCCGGCTCAGGCCAGGCCGGACACCGCACGCGCTTCGCGCAGAAAGGCCGTGACCAGGCGGTGGCGCACCGTCGCGCGCGACCACACGACGCCGATGCGGCGTGGCTCGCTGGGCAGGGGCAGCGGCAGGCAGACGACATCCAGCCCCTCGGGCCAGGGGCGCAGCCAGTCCGGCACCAGCGACACACCCAGGCCCCGGTCCACCATGACGGCGATGGCGTTGAGCGCATTCAGCTCGAAGCGCTCCTGCGGCACGATGCCGGCGCGCTGCAGGTATTGGTCGGCGACGCGGCCGCCCCATTGCGTGCGGTCGTAGCGCACCAGCGGCTCGCTGGCCAACAGCTCATGCGGGTCGCGGCCGGCCCATTTGCGGGGCGCCAGCACAACGAGCTGCTCCTCGCGCAGCAGCTCCCAGCCACAGGTCTTGGGCAGCGGGAAGGGCGCCTCCAGCACGACGGCCGCATCCAGGTCGCCGGCCTCGACGGCGCGGTAGAGCTCGGGCGAATAGCCGGGCCGGATGAAGACTTTCAGCCTGGGATGCAGCTCGACGAGGCGGGCCAGGATGTCGGGCACCAGGCCGGTCAGCGCATTCGTGCCGGCGCCCAGGCGCAGCTCGCCGGCCGGCGTCTCATCGGTGGCGATGGTGCTCAGGTCGGCCACGCCGCGCAGCAGCTCGCGCGTGCGCTCGAGGATGCGCGAACCCGGCTCGGTGACGTGCACCGAGCGGCCGGCGCGGGCGATCAGCGGCGCGCCGATCTCGCGCTCCAGCGTGCGGATCTGCTGGGCCACCGCCGCCGGCGTGATGTTGAGCACGCGCGCCGCGGCGGCCATCGAACCGTGGTCGACGACGGCCACGAAGGTGTGCAGGAACTGGGTCTCCAACGTGCGTGTCCTGACGCAGCTCTGGGCGGCCGCCTGTGGCTGGGAGGTTACTCCACGGCGTCCTGCCGGTAGATCGTCAGGCCGCGCAGCGAGCGCGTCGGCACCGGGAAGAACAGGCTGGCCAGGTAGCCGACGACGATGCACAGCATGATGGACATGCCGAGATACAGATAGGGGTGCAGCAGCTTGAAGTACCAGGCCACCGTCGTCAGCACGATGGCCGCCGCGACGCCGATGGCCACGCCGGGCGAGTTGGCGCGGCGCGTGAACATGCCCAGCGTGTAGGCGCCCGCGAAGCCACCACCGAGCAGGCCGGCCAGCTCGATGGAAACGTCGAACAGCGAGTGGATGTCATAGCGCGACAGCAGCAGCGCGAAGGCGATGCCCAGCAGGCCGGCGGCCACCGTCATCCACTCCGCGAAGCGCACGCTGCGGGCTGGGTCGGGGTTCTTCACGAGCTTCTCGTAGAAGTCCACCGAAGCCAGCGTCGACACGCTGTTGATGATGCTGGACAGCGTCGCCATCGCCGCGGCAAAGATGCCGGCAATGATGAGGCCGGTCAGGCCCGTGGGCAGCTCAGCGGCAATGAACAGGGGGAAGGTCGCATCGATGCTCAGCAGCGGGTTCATGCGCTCGGGGTGGGCCTTGTAGAAGACGAACAGCGCCGTGCCGATGGTGTAGAAGACGATGCCGCCGGGAATCATGATGGCCGCGAAGGCCCAGATCGAACGGCCGGCCTCCTTGGCGTTGGCGGTGGACAGCGTGCGCTGCATCAGCACCTGGTCCTTGGGAAAGGTCAGCACCACATCGAACAGCACCAGGAAGAGGAAGCCCCAGACCGTGGCCTTGCTGAGGTCGAAACTGAAGTCGAACACGCGGGTCTTGTTCTCGGCCGCTGCCGTGCGCATGAACTCGGCCATGCCGCCGTCCAGCGACCAGACGATGAAGGCGATGGCGAACAGGGCGCCGCCCATCTTGACGACGAGCTGCACGACGTCGGTCCACACCACCGCCTTCATGCCGCCCAGCGCCGTGTAGCAGATGGTGAACAGCCCCATCATCAGGATGCTCCAGGTCACCGGGACGCCGGTGATGGTGGCGATGGCCAGCGACGGCAGGTAGAGGATGACGCTCATGCGGCTGCCGAGCTGGGTCAGCATGAACAGGCCGCTGGCCAGCATGCGGATGGCGGGGTGGAAGCGCGTCTCCAGGTAGGAGAACACGCTCATCAGGTCCAGCCGGCGCAGCAGCGGCACGATCCACACCGCGACGAACATCAGGCCGAGCACGGCGATGAGGTTGTTCGTCATGTACTGCCAGTTGGTCTCGAAGGCCTTGGCGGGGATGGCGATGTAGCTGATGGAGCTCGTGTTGGCCGCGTAGAGGCTGACGCCCGCGGCCCAGAACGGGATCTTGCGGCCACCGACGAAGAACTCGGTCGTCGACTGGCGTTTCTCGCGCAGATAGAAGTACAGGCCCATGCCGAGCATGGCGGCGAGGTAGACGACGATGACGATCCAGTCCAGCGGCTTGAGCAGCAGCTTGCCGGACTCGACCTCCAGCGTCGCTGCCTTGCCGGTGCCGTCCAGCCACAGCCAGCCGTCTTGCCAGGGCAACGCCTGGGTGATGCCGCTCAAGGAGCTGTCCGGCAGCTCGGCCCAGGACTGGGTGATGGTCTGCCAGCTCATCAGCCGCGGCGCGCCACCGGCCAGGGGCTGGATGACGAAGAGGCTGTGCGCCTGGCCCGTTGCGCGCACCCAGGGGCCAGCCAGGCGCCCGGGCAGCAAGCCGCGCGCCTCCCAGCCGGCCTCAAGCGTCCAGCGCCACAGGCTGTCGGGCGCCGCGGGTGTAGCGCCCTCCTCCACGACGAAGACGGCGCGCGTCTGCGCGAACATGGCGCGCGCTGGGCTGGCGCCAGGCCGGGCGGCATGGATCTGCCAGCGCGCATCGGCGGCTTGCAGGGGCAGTTGCAGCAGCACCGGGCGACCCTGGCCGTCCAGGCCGGTCAGCCACAGCTCGTCGGCCGCCAATGCCACGCGAGCCGCGCGCAAGGGCGTTGGCAGCGCCGGCAAGGCTTGCGGCACCAGGCGCTGCTGCTGCAGCGTCAGCCGGGCCACGCCGGTGGTCTGGCCTTCTGTGCCCAGCAGCAGCACGGACTGGCCTGCCGCCGTCGCCGCGCCCAGTACCGGTTGCGTCCAGGCCTGCGGCCTCCAGCGTGCCGCGTCCACGTCCAGCAGCCAGGCGCCATCACCGCTGAAGGCGACCGCGCGGCCATCGACGGCGGCCAGCACCAGGGCGGTCGCAGGCAAGGCTGGCAGCGCCGAGCGGCGCAGGTTGACGAGGCTGTCGGCGCGCGCCGCGCCGGCCAGCAGGGCGAGCAGCAGCAACACGAAGAACGGCCGGCCCCAGGCCAGGAATCGGTCGGTCAAGGGGTCACTCCGCGGGAAGCTTGCAGCAGATGGCGCGCACGCTGGACAAAAGGAGCATCGATCATGCGGCCATCCAGCACGACGACGCCACGACCCTCGGCCGCGGCCTGGCCGGCCGCGGCGACGACGCGTTCGGCCCAGGCCAGCTCATCGGGGCTGGCACCGAAGACCTCGTTGGCCAGCGCGACCTGGCGCGGATGGACGCAGCTCTTGCCGGCAAAGCCCAGGCGCCGCGCCATCTGAGCCTCGGCGCGAAAGCCGTCGAGGTCGGCGATGTCCGGGTAGGCGCCGTCATAGGCCGGCACGCCGGCAGCGGCCGCCGCCATGCGCAGCGCGTGCAGCGTGGCATGCACATTGGCGCCGTCGTGACGGGCGATGCCCAGGGGTTCATAGAGATCGGCCAGGCCGAGTTGCAGGCCGGTGACGCGTGGATGGGCGGCGCCGATGTCGGCGGCACGCGCCAAAGCGGTGGCGCTTTCGATGTTGACGAGCAGGCCGACCGGCGTGGCCCGGTTCGCGGCAGCCTCCAGGTCGCCGAGCAGCTTGGCGGCATGCAGCACGTCGGCGGCCGACTCGGCCTTGGGCAGGTTGATCCAGTCCAGGCCCGGCTGCATCAGCGCACGCAGGTCGTCCTCGAACCAGGGCGTGCCCGGCGCGTTGACGCGCACGATGACGAGAGGCCGTTGCCGCAGGGCCGCGGCGCGCGCCAGGGCCGCAGCGACGTCGGCGCGCGCACGCTGCTTGGCCTCGGGCAGCACGGCATCTTCCAGGTCGAAGGAGAGGGCATCGGCCGCGCCACTCAAGGCCTTGTCGAACAGCTCCGGGCGCGCGCCGGGCACGAAGAGCTTGCTGCGAAAGCCGCGCGAGGAGGCGGCGGAAGGGGGGCTGAACATGGCCGGCAGTGTGGGCGAACAGAACCCAAAGCAAACCTGCTGTCCGGCATCTTCAAACGATAGTTTTGCTTGCGCCCGGCGGCGGCGCGGCGGCGGCGAGCTGGGTCGCCAGCCACTGCTCGAAATGCGACGGCGGCGCCTCGGCGGGCGCCAGCAGCCAATAGCTGTCGGGGCCCTGAACCAGCGTGGCAAAGGGCGCGAGCAGCTCGCCGCGCGCACACAGATCGCCGAACAGCACCGGCGACAGCAGCGCCACGCCCAGCCCCTGTACGGCGGCCCGCGCCTCCAGCTCGTAGTTCGGAAAGCGCGTCGCGACAAAGTTCGGTCGCGCGCCAGGCCGGCCTGCCGCCTGGAACCAGGCGGGCCAGCGCGGGTCGGGGATCAGCGGCAGGCCGAGCAGGTCGTCCACCGTCCAGCTCTTGTTCTGCCCTGCCAGCCGCGGGCTGAGCATGGGCGTGCCCTGCTCGGGCAGCAGCTGGATGGCGCGATAGCCGGGCCAGGGCCCGCTGCCGCTGCGGACGGCGACATCGAAGCTGCCGGCTGGTGACAGGCCCTGGCCGGCGTCCAGCTCGATCGCGTCTGCTCCGGCCAGCGCCTGGTAGCTGGCCAGGCGCGGCACCAGCCAGCAGGCGGCGAAGGTGGGCGCGCAGGTAACCCGCAACGGCGGCCGCGCGCGCCGGCAGTCGTCGACAGCCGTGCGCATCAGCGCCAGCGCCTGCTCCACACCGGCCGCCAACGCCGCGGCGCGCGCCGTCACGATGAGCCTGGGGCCGTGGCGGCCGAAGAGCTTGACGCCGAGCTGGCCCTCCAGCGCGCGCATGCGCTGGCTGACCGCCGTCGGCGTGATCGCCAGCTCGTCGGCCGCGCGCGAGAAATTGCCATGTCGCACGCAGGCCGCAAGGACGCGCAGCGACTCAAGCGGCAGCCCGGGCGAGTTCATGGCCATTTGAAGAGCGGCTTCACATCAAGCGCAGCAATCATCGTTTTGAGCGGCATGGGAGAGATTCCTAGACTGGGTTTCCAACCAGCGAGAGACCGCCACATGCCCACATCATCGACTCAAAACCTCGCCGCCTTTGCGATGCTCACCGCGCTGGCATGCACTCCTGCAGCCGCTGCCGACCCGCCCGGCTACACGCTGGCCCGCCAGGGCGACATGCACGACTTCGACTTCCTCGGCGGCGCCTGGACCACGGTGCAGCGCCGCCTGAAGGCGCGCAACACCGGCGGCCGCGACTGGGAGGAGTTCCCGGCCAACCTGTGCCTGACGCACTATCTGGACGGCATCGCCAACGTCGACGAGCTCCACATGCCCACGCTGGGCCGCCGCGGCCTGACGCTGCGGGCCTTCGACACGCAAAAGCGCCAGTGGTCCATCTACTGGGTCAGCAGCCCGTCGGGTCGGCTCGATCCCATCCCCGTCGTCGGCGGCTTTCAGGGCGGCCGCGGTGAGTTCTATGGCGAAGACAAGGACGGCGACAAACCGGTCAAGGTGCGCTTCATCTGGGAGAACCTGGACCGCGACCATGCCCGCTGGGCGCAGGCTTTTTCCTACGACGACAAGACCTGGGAGACCAACTGGACCGCCGAGTTCACGCGCGCAGATCCGGCACGACTCTGCGACCAGGGACGGCCGCGGCGGTCCTGAAGTCCCCGGAAGACAAGCCCGCGGTCCGACACAGTCGACCACTCATCAGCAGGCCCAGGGCTTCGGGGCTGCTGAGCGTCAGATGCATCAAGGCGACTCGGTATCAGCCCAGCACATTGCCTGCCTTGAGCTCGCGCAGACGCTCACGCAGTCGTCGCAATGCAGCATGGTGGATCTGCGAGATGCGGCCTTTGGTCAGCGCGAGACCCTGTGCAATTTCGTCGAAGGGCTGCTGTTGGAAGTAGTGTCTGAAGATCACTCGCCGTTCTACCTCGGGTAGCTGCTCGACAAGTTCGGCCAGTTGCCGGCTCAGTTGAGCAAACTCAATACGTGCATACGCGTTATCGGGCTCACCCGGCTCACCCACTTGCTCGTACTCGCCCTCAAGTGCAAAACCCAGAGCCAACCCGATCGCAAGGTCGCTGAGCCGCTCAAGCGCGGATCTATCTTCCTCGGCATCTTCCTGGCGCAAAGACTCCGCTCGCTCGCGCGCCTGGTCGTGGCGGGCGGCAAACTGCCGCTGGAATTCGCTGTAGCTGGGCAGGCCATTGAGGATGGCCCCCTCGATTCGATAGGTGGCAAACGTCTCGAAGCGCACGCCACGTGCGGGCGTGTAGCGATCAATCGCCTCAAGCAGGCCCACGACACCCAGTTGCACGAGGTCTGCGAACTCCAATTCGTTGCCCAGCCTGCGCGCATAGACGCGCGCGGCCAGGCGCCGGACGAGGGGCGTGTAGGCATCCACCAGCCTGGCTCGCTCCACAGGAGACTGGCGGCTGGCCCAGCTCGCAGCGTGCTCAGTGGATGGTGCCGAGGAGGGAACGGGTGACGATGTTCCAGCCATCGATCAGCACAAACAGCAGCAGCTTGAGGGGCACCGATACGGTGGTCGGAGGCACCATCATCATGCCCAGTGCCATCAGCACGCTCGCGACGATGAGGTCGATGAGCAGGAAGGGCAGGAAGATGATGAAGCCGATTTGAAAGGCCATGCGCAACTCGGACAGCATGAAGGCCGGGATGAGGTGCAGCATGCTGACATCGGCCAGGCTCTGGGGCCGTTCAGCTTTGGCCAGTTCGATCATCAGGCCAAGATCCTGCTCGCGGGTCTGCCTGACCATGAACTCCTTCAGCGGTTCGATGCCGCGCTCGGCGGCGACCGCCATCTTGGCCTTGCCGGCAAGATAGGGCTGCACCGCCTCGTCGTTGAGCCGCTGCAGCACCGGCTGCATGGAGAACAGCGTCAGGAACAGCGCCAGGGTGATGATGACGACGTTCGGCGGCGACTCCATCAACCCGATGGCATGGCGCAGCATGGACAGCACGACGACGATGCGCACGAAGCAGGTCATGCAAATCAGCGCAGCAGGAATGAAGCTGAGTGCCGTGAGCCCCAGGAAGATGCGCAGGGCCGAGGCCATCTCCGGAGACTGTGCCCCTTGTTCGGCCAGGTTCCAAGGCGAAGGTGGTGTACCCGCAGCCCATGCCACGCCGGCAGTGAGCAGCAGGCTCGCCGCGAACAAACGATGCAACTTCATGCCTGCTTTACCTCGTCCTCTAGGTCGTCGCGCAGGCATTGCGTCCCTGCAGGACCGACGCTGAGCAACAGGCGCCTCCCGGCATAGCGCGTGACGACGAGCTGGGTCTGCCCGCTCAGGCTCCGGCTCTCCAGCACATCAATTAACGTCGACCGACCTCGCGGCCATGCCTTCGACACCAGGCTGCGGCGACGCAGGCCCCAGATGATCACCACGAGCGCAACGAGGCAGAGCATGGTCGCCAGACCCCATTGGGAGCCGCTTGGAAGCCCTGTGTCCTCGGCTACCCGGAAGGGAATGGCCGCGCTGGCTGAAGTGCCCGGAGGGTTCATGACTGGGATTCGTGGGGTGCGACCTGCACGATGCGGATGCCGAACTGCTCGCCCACGGCGACCAGCTCGCCCCGGGCGATCACGTTGTCGCCCAGCATCACGTCAAAGGGCGCATTGAGGGCTCGGTCGAGCGTCAGCACCGCGCCCTCCCGCAGAGAAAGAATCTCGCCCACCTTGCTGCTGGCATGACCAGCAACCACGGTCAGCTGGGCCTTGACGCCTGCCAGGGCGGCAAGGCGCTGGCTGGGAGCGGCGGATTGGGAGCCGGGCTGCTCTGCAAGCGCGGGAAGTTCAACGGATTGGATCGTCATGGCAGTAGGAACCAGATCAGGAAGCCAGCCAGCGCAAGGCACGCTGGGGCGGGTTGGCGATCGTGCCGAGATGGCCGGACAGTTCAAGTGAGCTGCCGGGTGCCAGGACACGAAGCGGCGCATCAAGCGACTCTTTCAGCAGCAGGACGTCACCGGGCGCGAGCTGCATCAACTCCTCGACGTTGATGTCTGCTTTGCCCAGCTCGGCCATCAGGGGCACAGGCGTATCGGCGAGAGCTTGTTCGAGGTTCACTTTGGGCAATGCCTCAGGCGCCGGCGACTTCAGCCTCCCGGACGCTCGCAACTGCGCGCATGTCATTACAAATCCACAGCGTTGGCCGAGCATGTCAACCGCGATGCGAATGCCTTGGTCACCCAAGGGCCCATGCTCCTCTGCGGCCGCCGGCTTTACCCCAAATACCTCACGGACCTGAAGCTGCAATGAGGCGATCACACGCTGGACGACTACGCCGACCAGCGGCGATCCATGGGCGTCGAAGCTGAAGAGGGCCTGAGCCAGGGACTGCTTCCACGCCGGAGACGGCTCGCCCAACAGATCGACAAAGTCGAGCGCATCCGTGGCGCCAGCGGCAACCGGCTGGCATTGCACTGGCCCCGGCGCAGGAACGTTCCACCTGACCGTCCAGCTCGACAGCAGGCCGCCCACCTCCTGGGCGATCTCGCCGCAGATCGCTTCAGGCAGCCAGGTGAGGCGACGAACAGAGCTCAACGGTGACCCTTCATGTCAAACAGGTCTTGCAGCAGCTCGTTGGCCGTCGAGACGATCCGGGAGGACGCTTGATAGCCGCGCTGGGCGACGATGAGGTCCGAGAACTCGGTCGCGAGGTCGACGTTGGAGCCTTCGATTTGATTGGAGCCAATGCTGCCGAAGCCTGCCTGGTTCGCCTGCCCGACATGCACGCCTTGCCGTGAGTCGTAGGTGAAGTCGCTGCCGTCTTGCGGCTTGAGCTCCGCGTTGGCATCGAACCTGGCCAGCGCGACCTTGGAGCCTTTCGCAGTCTGGCCGTTCGAGTAGGTCAGGCTCATCGTGCCGTCGGCCTCGAAAGCGATCTGGCTGAGCGTGCCTACGGCATAGCCGTCACTGCTGCCAATGGCAAGGGTCGACGAGGAGCCGGTGTCGAAGCTGGTGACGTTGCCCGAAAAATCGAGGGTGACGCTCGTCCCGGCCACGCCCGGGGGCGTATAGGTGAAGCTCAGCGTGTTTGCAATGGGCGACGGAATGCCGCTGACAAACTGAATCTCTCCGCTTGCCACATCGGTGGTCCCGTCCGTGACCTTGACCACCCAGGTACCGGCCGCCCCGGTCTTGGGTGTGAAGTTGACCTTGAGCGTGTGCTCGCCGCCGACAGCGTCCACGAGCTTGAGGCTGGACAGGTTGAACTCCGTGGCGCTGCTCGAGAGATTGCCGGTCATCTTCACCGCCGTCGTCGCCTTCGGCGCGTAGATGCGCAGGCCGTCCAGCGTGATGGGCGTCTGGGCGCTTGCGGTCGTCAGGCCGATCACTTGCCTGTTCGTTCCGCGTGTGACGAGCACACCGTCGCGATCGAATTCAAACTGACCGGCACGCGTGTAGACCGCCTCGCCAGAGTCCTTCTCACGGGTAACGAAGAACCCTTCACCGTTCACGTTCAGATCCAGCGGGTTGCCCGTCTGACGGAGCTCACCACTCTGAAAGTTCACGACGGTGTGGCTGAGCGCCACGCCACCGCCGAACTGGGTCGCGCCATCGGTGGCCTGCCCCGAGCCGTCGCCAGGACTGGCGTAATAGCGGCTAGCGAACAGCGAGTCGCTGGCCTTGAACCCAGGTGTGTTGAGGTTCGCGATGTTGTTGCTGATGACCTTGAGGTCTGCAGAGAAGGTCTGCAATCCGCTGGTGCCGATGAAGATGGAGTCGAGCATGGTGCTTCCTTTGGATTCGTCTAACGGACGGCCGTGACGCTGGCCAGGTTGATGTCGGCGACAAGGCCACCGCTGCTGGTTTTAACGGTGAGGCGCGGCGCTCCTGAGGTGAACGACAGCGCGGTGACGGTTCCGGATGTGGCGCCGGTTTCCGTCGTCACATCCACGGTTTTTCCAAGCAGGCCCACCGACTGCATCGATGCCTGTGCTGTCAGCAACGAGCCAAGCTTGTCGTTCATCTCCTGCGTTTGCTGCAGCGATGTGAATTGCGCCAACTGGGTCACGAACTCCTGGTTATCCATGGGCTTGAGCGGATCCTGGTTGCCCAGCTGGGCGACAAGGATCTTTAGAAAGTCCTGGATGCCGATCTGAGTGACTGCGTTTGCAGCGGCGGTACTAGTTGCCATGGGGAGTGGTTTGAATGTTGGAAGTCTGTTGTGGGGCCGGCTCAGCGGACGAGCTGCCATCGCTTGCCATGCCGTCTTCCACTGCAGCGTCGCCATGCCTGCGTTGGTGTCCGTTGACAACAACCTGCACACGCGCATAACCGGCCTGCATCAGCGCCCTGGCAAGCTCCTGTGCCGCCACCTGCGATTCGAGAGAGTTCAGTTGGGCATCTCTCATGGACGCAAGGACTTGCTGCTCGTTCAATTCGCGCAGCATCAGGTGCTGCGACGCGGGCTCGCTCTCCGGATTGGTGGCCGAGAACCGAGGCCGCGCGCGGGCCGAAGCTTCTGCATCACCTTCTTCAATCGAGGATGGCAAGGCTGAGGGGCCCTCGCTGAGCAAAGCAATGTGCGCGGTTTCAGAAGTGGTTGATGTGACCGTCGCCACTGCCAGTGCTTGTTCCGGGGCGGCACCCCGGATGGACGCCTGGGCGCCCCAGCTGCGCCTGTCGATCTCCAAGCCGGTCATGTGCGAGCCAGCGTTTGCGTCAAGCGGCACGAGCGGTTGCATGGAAATGCTTACCGTCGGCATGGCGACCTTGGCGTCCGTCGTTTCGCCAATCACCGCGCTGGCACCTCGGTCGGACGCACCAGGCACCGGATCTTTGACGGCGCCTGCGCTCTCAATGGCGTCCATCGTTTCGCCAATCACCGCGCTGGCACCTCGGTCGGACGCACCTGGCACCGGATCTTTGACGGCGCCAGCGCTCTCAAGCGCGGCGCCGTACGCGCCTTCAAAGGCAGCCGGCCGAGGAAGGGATTGGACCGATTTCAACGAAACCACCGTGGCGGGGCGCGACGTTGATCCGTTCGCCAAATCCGATTCAAGCGCAGCGCGCAGAGTGCCTTCAAAGGCTGCAGGCCCAGCAAGGGATTTGACGGACTCCAGGGATGCCAGCGTGGTGGACCGCGACGTTGATTCGTTCGCCGATGCGGAGGCACCGGTTCCGGCGCCTGCACTCTGCGGCAAGCGTGCTCCCTCTTTCGCCAACGTTGTGGGCGCGCGGGAGTCTGCATGCCTTCCATCATTCTTCGCGTCGACACGAGTGCCAGCGTTACCCTGAGCCTGCGGGGAGGCCAATCGGGAAGCGTTGACGCGGGCACTGGAATCCGCCTCTGCGTTCGAGGCCTCCATCTGGAACCCGGCTTGGGGCTGAAGCTGCTGCGCCTGTCCCCAGGTGTCCAACCATTGGCGTTCGAGGTCCTGCAGCAGCCGCCTTTGCATGACCGCGCTGTCGTCGAGCCGATCTTTCGGCGGGGCATTGCCATGTATCTGAGTCATTTCAACCTTCCGACAAAGAAGCTTTCCGTTTTTTACCGTCGACAACGTCGAAGGACTCTCCAGCCGCCCCGTTCCGTTCAGCGTGAGCGGCGCCGCCAGCAATCCGTCCCAGCAGCCATGCTTCCGCATTGCTCTGAAGCTCGGTGGCCCTCGCGCTGCGCCRCAACTGCTCTGCCGACTGTCTGGCGATCTTTTCCAATGTGCGCTGGACGGCGTGGCTTTGTTTCAGTTCAGCCACCGCCGCATCCACCTGCTCGCGACACGCCTGCTGAGCGTGCTCGGCTTTCACGGCCTCGTCGCTCAGGAAGCCGTGGAAGCGCAAGTACACCGCATCGATTTCCCGGCTCGAGGCGGCAGCATGGCGCCGATTCGCCCAGTCCTGGCGCAACGACTTGAGGTCCCCCATCGCGCTGTCCCTGAGTTGCTCAGCCTCGAACAGCTCGTCCCATGCATGCCGGGTGCGCTGGAGGTGATCCAGGGTCTTGGCCTGGTGAGCCCGGACCGCGGTATGAAGCCAAGTCTTGCGCGGCTTCATGAGGCGGCCTGCCTGGCGAGCGCATGAGCCAATGCCGTGCGCGTTTCTTGAAGGGTAGAGCGGGCTGCCGTCGCCTGTCGCAGGAAACCGTTGATGCGGTCCCAGTTCTGAAGCGCGTGATCCAACGATGGATTGCTGCCGGCCTTGTACAGGCCCATGTCCACCATTTCATGCTGACGCTTGTGGACCGCGAGCAGCGAGCGAAGCTGCTGAGCCAGTTCGTGATCACCAGCGTCCAGCAGATCCGCGTCGAGGCGGCTGACGCTGCTCAGGACGTCGATGGCCGGGTAGTGGCCACCACTGGCCAGTTCGCGGCTCAGAACGATGTGCCCGTCCAGCGTGGCCCGCAGCGCATCCGCGACGGGCTCATTCATGTCGTCGCCTTCCACCAGCACGGTGTACAGCGCGGTGATCGATCCCATGCCCTGCAGGCCGCCGCAGCGCTCGCACAGAGAGGGAATTGCGGAGAACACCGACGGCGTGTAGCCGCGTGCGGTAGGGGGCTGACCTGCCGCGAGGTCGATCTCGCGCCTGGCCATGGCGAAGCGGGTGATCGAATCCATCATCAACAACACATGCCGTCCCTCGGCCCGGAAGTACTCGGCAATGCTGGTCGCGGTTTGCGCGGCGCGAGCACGCACGACCGCGGGTTGCTCGGCAGTCGCGACAACGATCACCGTACGCGCCAGCGCCTCGGGGCTGAGCCGCTTCTCGATGAAATCCTGCACTTCGCGACCACGCTCGCCGATCAAAGCGATCACGGCGACATCCGCCGTCAGGTTGCGCGCCAGCATGCCCAGCAGGGAGCTCTTGCCAACGCCGCTGCCCGCGAAGATGCCCATGCGCTGGCCCTTGCCCAGCGGCAGCATGGCGTCGATGGCACGGATGCCCGTCTCCAGCGATTCGCTGATAGGGGCGCGGGCAAGCGGGTTGAGGGGAGGCGGATGTAGCGGCATCTCCAGCGTTGGCCCCACCGGAACGCTTTCCAGCGGGCGAGCAAAAGCGTCGACCACTCGGCCCAGCAAGCCTGGGCCGACAGGCACGCTGGGCTGAGCGTCCAAAGCAAGCACTTCGGTTCCGACGATCAAACCCTTGCAGTGCCCATACGGCATCAGCGTCACACGTTGGTCGTGGATGGCGACAACCTCGGCCTCGATGCGGTCGCCCTCAGGCGTGCGCAGCTCGCAAATATCGCCAAGGGCCACCGCCGGACCCGAGGATTCGACGCCGAGGTCCGTCACGCGCGTGACCCGTCCCACGCGCCTGTACAGCGGCAGTCGAGCGAGCGCTTGAGGCCAGGTCGACACAGCTCAGCCCTTGATCGCGGCGCGCTCGCGCCGGGCAGTGTCCAGGGTCTCGCGCAGCAGGGCGAGCTGCACCTCGAGGCGTGCATCCAGAGTCTGGAGGTCGGATTGAATCAGGCAGCCTCCCAGGCTCACGCGGTCGGAGGGCGCAAAGGTCAACCCCTGTGGCCAGTTCTCCGCGTCGGTCGCCCGGCAGGCCTGGAGGCCCGCCAGATCCCGCGCGTGCAGCAAGACGGTCAGCGTGCCGTCCACCTGCGCCTCGTCAAGAACCTGCCGCACGACGGCGGCAACGTCCTCCGGCGCCTGTTGGCCCAGCAGGCGTGCGACGGCGATGAACGTCCACTCGGTGACCTCCGCCGCCAGCCGCTCACGCAGCGTCTGCGCCTGGCCGGCCAGGGCAGTCGCCAGGCCGCGCCATTTCTCGGCCTGTTCCTTGACATGCCGGTCCTGGCGCTCCTTGAGCTCCAGGTCGAACCGCGCCTTGGCCTCGCGCTCCGCCTGTTGCTGCGCGGCCTGCTGAGCCGCCCGGCGGCCCTGCTCTTCGCCATCCTTGCGGCCTTGCTCCATGCAGCGGCTCTTCAGCAGTTCCAGGTCGGACTGGCTGATCCAGACGCCCGGCTCGGTGGGCTGCTCGACGGGTTGCGTCGTCTCGCCGCGCAAGATGACGCGTGACGCAAGGGCATCCATTGCGTGGCCGGCCTTCAGCACTGACACGGCCTTCACGACGCGGCCTCCGGCAGCTGCGCCAGCTCACGCCAGCTTTGCATCACAGCCTCATGGAGTGCGGGCGTCCAGCCAGGCCCGGCGACAGCACTGGGGCGAGCCAGGAGTTCGTGAGGCCAATGCTGCAGGACGGCGTCCCGTTGCGGCACGGGCAGTGCGGCGAGGAGCAGGCTCTGCACCGCGGGGGCCTCGTCTGCAAGTACCAAGCAAAGGGCTCGCGCCTCGCCCGTCGACATCGGATGGTCCGGCGCAGCCTCGCTCAGCGCAACCCGGATCACCTCGTCATCGGGCGGTATGCCCAGCTCGCTCAACTCGGCCAGAAGCTCGCCCAGCGTCTGCCGAGACTGCACCGGCAGCTGATTCAGCAGCCATTCGCGATCCGCTTGGCCAAGCGCATGCAGGGCCAGCGCGGTGCGGCGCAAGCCTGCAGGAGTGTCCGAATCCAGGTTCATGCCTGCGGTTCCAGCCATTGCTTCAGCTTGGCCAGCATGGCCTCGCGCTCACGCTCGCTGAGCGAGGGCCCGACAGCAGCCTTCGGCGCACGCCGGGTCCACCACAGCACGCCGACGACAACCAGCGTCAGGGCCAGCATGACGGTGAGAACCACCGCCACTGGCGCCGCTGCCCGCTCGGCGACAGGCTCGCTGGAACGCGCGCGCGGAGTGAGCGGTTGGGGCGTGGTGACAGCTACCTGGCTGGCCGCCGCAACCGGCACAGATGCGGCCGCTCCCAGTTCGGCCATCGAATGCACCGCCACCACGTCGCCACGCGAAGGTTGGAGGCCTACGGCCGTCGCGACAAGTTGGCGCACGCGCGCAATCTCAGCTTCTCCCAGATTGCGCCTGACCACGACCGCCACGTTGAGATGCGAGATCTGGCCGCCCTGCGACACCGTTTGAGCCACGCGCTTGCCAGGCTGGTAGTCGGTCTCCTGGGTCTGCACCTGCGTGGAAGCGCCGCCATTCGCGTTCGCGTCGCCAGCAGGCTCCTTGACCACGGTGCGTTCACGCGTGATGACACCCGCGAGATGACCTCCGCGCTCGCCTTGCGGCGCGCCCAAGACTTCTTCCGTCGTCACGCGCGACTGTTCGTGATTGAGCACCACGTCCACCGCGACCATCGCTTCGCCAGGCTGGAACATCTGGTCGAGCAGGCGCGCCGCCTTGCGCGAGAGATGCGCTTCCAGGCCCTGGCGCGCATCGAGCTGGCCGGCTGCCTGGGTCGTGTCCTCACCACCGGCCTTCGACAACACGACACCGTGCTGGTCCAGCACCGTGACGTCATCCGGCTTGATTTCAGGCACAGACGCCGCAATCAGGCGTTGGATGCCCACGACCTGATCGGCACGCAGGGCCTGGCCGCCCTTGAGAGACACGCTGACCGACGCCTTGGCCTTGGGGCCGTCCTTGCGAAACAGGGTCTGATCAGGCAGCGCCAGGTGAATCCGGGCGTCCTGGACCTGGTCGATGGCGAGGATGGTTCTCGTCAACTCACCCTGCAGCGCGCGCTGGTAGTTGACCTTCTGCACAAAGTCGCTGACACCGAAATCAGCGTTGTTGAAGAGCTCGAACCCCACGGCACCATGCAGCGGCAGCTGCTTGCCCATCACCGCCAGCCGCGTGCGGTGCACGCTGTCCGCCGCGACGAGGATGGCGCGGCCATCCTCGCTCAGGCTGTAGGGTTGCTTGAGTTTGTCCAGCTCGGCGGTCAGCACCGCCGCGTCACGCTCGGCCAGGTCGGAGAACAAGACCGCCTTGGGTGCGCGCTGGGCCCACCATGCAAAAGCCAGGACGATTGCAAGGATGGCTGCCAAGCCCAGGCCAAAGCCCAGCTTCTTGCGGGCCGACCATCCAGCGAAGAAACCGCCCAACATCGCGGTTCGAGATTGCGTTGCCATCAAATTACACCTGCATGCGCATCACTTCTTGATACGCCTCCAACACTCGGGACCGCACCTGACTGGCGACTTGAAGCGCCAACCGGGCCTGCTCCAGTTGCAACATCACGTCGTGCAGGTTTTCGGCCGTGCCCGACGCCAGCTTGTTGATGCCTTRCTCAGCGCTGACCAGTTGCGTGTTCAGGCTGCCAAGTTCCCGCTCCACCCAGTTTGCAAAGCCCGGTGCCGCAGCACCCGTGACGCCAACTTGCGGCGTCTGCAGCGCCTGGGGCTGAATGGCCTCAAGGGCCTCGATCGCTTGAAAGCTCATCCCTGGCCTCCCAGATCCAGCGCCTTGGCGGCCATGGCCCTGGCAGTGCTCGCCACCGCCACGTTCGCTTCGTAGGCCCGCAGCGCCGTGCTCACGCTGACCATTTCGGTGGCCTGATCGACCGGGGCGTAGGCCACGAACCCCTGTGCATTGGCATGCGGATGCCCTGGGTCATGCACCAGGCGAGCAGCCAGATCCGCCGCAACAAGCTTGACTTCGCGTGGCAGCACCGCAGGCTCGGCAAGCCCCAGCGCGCGATTGAAGTTCACCTGCAGGGGTTGGGCGACAACCTTTTGAACCGCATAGGGCGCCTGACCGGCGGGCGCACTGCTGTGCATGTTCGCGAGATTGAGCGCGGCGACATCGACGCGGCGCTTCTCGAAGTCCATGCCGGCGGCGGCAATCTGAAATACGGCGCGGTAGTCCATCAGCGACGACCCTCCTGCACGGCCACGGAAAGGATGCTCAGCTGCCGGCCCATGGCCTTCAGGAGTGCCTGGTACTGCAAGCTGTTGCTTGACAGCGCAGCCATCTCGGCATCGAGCGCGATAGCGCTGTCAGTCGTGGCCACAACCTGTGGCGCCGGAACGTTCTCGGCCTTGAAGCCGCGGCCCGCCGCCAGTTCGGTCTGGACGTCGCCGAGCAGCTCTTCGAACTGCACACGCAGGGCCTTGGCGCCAGTGACGTTGGCGTTCGCGATGTTCTGCGCAATGGCCTGGTGCCTCATCGCGCCGGCATCCAGGGCACGGCTCACCAGTTGCAAGGTGGCAGGGTCAATGAAGTTCAAGAGTGCTCCCTGGGTTTACTGAACGATCAACTCGGCATGCAGGGCACCCGCCGCCTTGATCGCCTGAAGAATGGAAATCATGTCGCGCGGCGCCGTCTTGCCTTTGGCCAGCAACTGAACCAAATCGGACACCCGTGTCGGCCCGGCCGGTACGAACTTGGGTGCCACCGGTTCCTGCACCCGCAGCTGGCTGTTCGTATAGAC
>NZ_JBFULE010000002.1:0-50344 GCF_056400485.1 Roseateles sp. P5_B10 | reverse complement strand
CTCTTCCATCTTCTCGGGGGCGTCTTTCTTGGCGGCCTTGTCTTCGGCGGCGAGGGTGTGGTGTTGCATGGTCGGGGGTCCGGGTTAAGGGCGATACCTTACCGCGAGATGCGGGAGCGGGTTGAATATGGGTTCAAGGGTCAGGCGTCGCCCAGGCGGCGCCACCAGGCGACGCTGCCGATGACGAACAGCGTGGCGAAGCAACTGGTGCTCCAGACGACCGTGCGCACCAGCCGGCGCATCGGGTAGCCGGGCAGCGTGTCGGGCGTAAGGGCCCAGGCGGACTGTGCGCCGACCGCGAGCGCCACCGCCAGGCAGGCCCACAGCACGCGGGCGCGCCGCGGGTCCGGCGCTTCCGTGCGGTCGGGCTGCCGGCGCACCACCCGGGCGTAGGCGACGGCAAGGACCAGCGCGCCGGCCACGGTGCTCAGGTGCTGCAGCAGCCGGGCGACCGTCAGCGGCCGGCCCAGGAAGGTCAGCAGCGGCTGGGCCAGCCAGGGCAGCAGGTCGGTGAGTGGCGGCACGGGGTGGGTGAAGAGGTCCCACAGCAGGTGGGTTGCCGCGCCGAGCAGGATGGAGAGCACGGCGACCGCCCAGCGCGCGACGGCCGCTCGCGGCGGCGGCTGTAGCTCACCGCGCACCAACGACCGGTGAGGCTCGGGCAGCAGCACGGTCAGCGGGCGCGGCCACCGCAGCATGAGGCCCAACAACAGCAGGCCGGCCGGCAGACAGACGGTCAGGACCCCCATCGGCGTGTGGCAGAAGGCGCGCCAGGGGCCGTGCATGCCGACGTAGTAGCTCAGGTCGGGGGCCATGGCCCCCAGGATCAGGCCGGGAAACGAGAGCCAGCGGGGGCAGAGAGACCGCAGGGGCAGGACGGCTGCGGGGTGGGCGAAGGTCCAGGGCATGGTGGGGTTGTCAACAGCACACAAGAGCACCGTCGTGCATGCTGCACGATGCGTGCCCGACGGGTGGCTGGGCGTTCTACGGCCGCACCGGCGTCCTGTAGAACCACCGTCGCGCCCCTTTGGGCTCGAACGGCTTCCACTCGCCATCCAGCTGTGCCAAGCGGTCCGCCAGCGCATACAGCGCGATCGGGTTCACGCCCAGGCCGATGTGGCTGGCCTGCACCTCGATGTTCTCGGCCAGCGGCGAGGGCGCGTTGACGCTGCAGCGCCAGGCGACGACGCCATCGCTCTTGGAGTAGATGGAGGTCGTCGGCACCGGCGGTGCCTGGCGGATCTGTTCCATCAGCTCCGGGTCGTTGGACGCATGGCCACTGACCATCTCGAAGAAGCGCCAGGCGTTGGTGGCGCGCGGATGGCCGGTGAAGGGCGTGCCCAGCGTGACGACGCAGCGCGCCAGTTCCGGGCATTCCTTGGCCAGCTCGCGGGCATAGATGCCGCCCAGGCTCCAGCCGATCAGGCTGACCTTGCGGCCGTGCCGCCGGTGCAGCTCGATGAGGTCGGCCTTGGTCTGCTCCAGCACGCCGGCGCGTGGGCCGAAGTTGAAGCCCTGGCCCCAACCCTGGGTCGCGTAGCCCAGCGAGTCGAGCATGGCGCGCAGCGGTGCCGTGGTGAAGTCGTGCGCACCGAGGCCGGGGAAGACGAGCACCGGGTGGCCGTCGCCATGTGGCAGCTTCTTCATCCACGGCATGGTGGCCAGCAGGGCCGCGTACTCCCAGGGCGCGCGGCCCTCCAGCATCAGCAGCCAGGCGTTGGGTGCGCGCAAGTCGGACCAGTCGGGATGAGGGGTGGTAGGGGTCTGGTGCCAGTGTGAGAAACGTGGCGAGCGGGAGGCGGGCATGCGGAAAGCGGGGAACGGGCAGGCCCGGCGATGTTAGCCAGCTGTCGCCTGTTTCCGGGGCGTGCTTGCCCGGGGCTGGGGTGTCGCGTTGGTGACGTCAGCGGGGCGAATCGCCAGGGGCTTGCCGGACGCGCTCCACCTGCTGCTGCAGCTTTTCATTGCCCTGTGCCCAGAAGCGGAAATTGCCCGGGACGAAGCGATGCGGGTTGTCCGCGTCCTTCCGGATATTCCAGCTCGCGTGGATCAGCGGCGCGTAGAGCGCCAGCAGCGGGAAGCCGATCACCAGGCGCAACCATCCGGTCGCGAAGAGCTGCACGCAAATGAGGGTGGCGAAGATACTGACGGTGAGCCAGCCGGGCAGCTGCACCGCGTGGCGGTCGCGCAGCGGCGTGTCGCAGTGTGGGCACTGCAGCCGCATAGTCGTGGGCCGCCACCATGGCACCTTGGGCGGCCAGGGCACAGGCGCAAGTGCAGCGAACCTTTCTTGGCAATGCGGACAGATGTATTTGCCAGGCGGCATGGCTGTCGCGGCGGTCAGCTCGGCCTCGCAACGTGCGCACACGGCATCTGCGGACGGCAGCGCCGATCCACAGCCTTGGCAGACGGCATCGCTCACGCGCTCATGTGGCCTTGGCCGGGCGCCGCTTGGCTGGCGCCGCCGCCTTCTTCGCCACCGTCTTCTTGGCGGCGACCTTCTTGGCCGGTGCCTTCTTCACCACTGGCACCGGCTCAGGCTCGACAACCTCCGCTACCGGCAGCGCCTGGAACTCCATGAACGCCGCCTCGACGTACGCCGACAGCTCCGCCGTCTCCGGCAAGGCCTCGCCGCAGGCCATCAGGCCGATGTCCAGGGACTGGTTGTAGGTCTGCACCGTCACGTTCAGCGCCAGGCCGTGCACGGCAATCGACGTGGGGTAGTTGGTCAGCATCTTGGCGCCGGCCAGATACAGCGGCAGCTGTGGCCCGGGCACGTTGGAGATGACGACGTTGGCGACGACGGGCAGCTTCTCGGCCACCTTGGCGCGGCCGTAGAGCATGGCGCCGGCCTGCATCAGCCATGGGATGCCCAAGGAGGGGAAGTCGGTCGGCATCAGGCTCTTGAGCTGGCTCATCTGCGCCTTCATGGCCTTGCTGGAGGCCATCACATGGGCCAGGCGCTCGCTCGGGTCGCTCAGGTGCGTGCCCAGGCTCATGAAGGTCATGGTGGCTTGGTTGTTGGACGTGGTGTCGCCGGCAGCGCGTGTGGACACGGGCACGGCGGCGATCAGGCTCTTGCGCGGCAGCGGGCCGTGCTTGGCGAAGTAGCGCCGCAGCGCGCCGCCAATGACGAAGAGCACCGCGTCGTTGACGCTGGCGTGGTGGCGTTTGCGGGTGCGGTGCAGTTCGGCCAGCGGCAGGGTCACGCCCGAGAAAGAGCGGGTGTCAGACAGGCTGACGTTGAAGCGCGTGCGTGGCGCCGGCCCCAGGCTGGAGACGGCTGTCTTGCCGCGCACCACCGCCGTCGTCTGGGCGGCCACGTCGCCCAGCAGCGTGCGCAGCTTGTCGATGGAGGCGCCGGCCGCGGCGCCGCCCGCGTAGCCCATGGCCATGTTGCCGAGGATGTTGGCGGCGCTGGGCAGGGAGCGGGCCAGCTTGACGGTCTGCTTCCATTGCTGCGACACGGCGGCGCGCAGCATGCCGACGGTGCCGAGCTGGCCGCGCTTTTTGCCGCGCGCGGCGATGGCGTCGATGGCACGCGGCTCCGGGCTCAGGTCGAGGATGACCTGAGCCAGCGCGACGGCGGCCTGGCCGTCCACGGCGGCGTGGTGGAGCTGGGTGTACAGGGCCACATGCTGCTGGCCGTCGGGGCCCGGCTCCAGGCCAGTGAAGACATGGAACYTCCACAGCGGCCGGCTGCGGTCCAGCAGCACGGGGTGCAGGGCACCGACCTGCGCCTCCAGGTTAGCCATGCCGCTGCCTTCAGGGAGCGGGATCTCGACGATGTGCTCCTCGAGATCGGGGTCGGCATCCACCCAGCCCGGATTGGACAGGCCCAGCGGCATCGCAACCAGGCGGCGGCGCAGGGCCGGCAGCAGCGGCATGCGCGCCCGCATGTGCTCGCGCAGGTCTTCGACGTAGTCACCGTCGTAGCCGACAGGCAGCTCCAGCAGGTGCAGGGCGCCGACATGCATCGGCATCTGCGGCGTTTCCAGGTAGAGGAAGCTGGCGTCGAGGCCGGCGAGCTGTTTCATCGGGCTGTCTCCTGGTGTATTTATCCCACCCCCTACGGCCTGACGGCCGCCCCCTCAAGGGGGCACTGCCGACGGCCCGGCAAAGCCGGTTCCGTGGCAGTCACTGGAGGCGTCGGCCCAAGGGCCTCTTTCATTCCTCCGGCACGAAGATCCAGAGGAGGACGTACAGGAGTATGCCGCTGCCGAAGGCCAGGAAGAGCACCGTGAAGATCAGGCGCCAGACCCAGGAATCCAGCCCGGTCGTGCGGGCGATGCCGCCGCAGACGCCGCCGACCCAGCGGTCGATGCGGGCGCGGCGCAGGCCGTTGACGGCGCCGACGTTGGGGCCTGCCGCACTGCCTTGGCTCGCCCTGGCCTGGCCGCTGAGCAAGCGGGCCTTGGCGCGGGCGAACTCCTCGTCGTTGAGCACACCGCGTGCATGCAGATCGGCCAGCTTGTTGAGTTCTTCTGCGTCGTTCATCTTGGGGCTCCTTTCGGGGTTGATGGGACGAAGCCTAGCGGCCTGGCGCGTGCAGGCCAGCGTGTTGCGACAGTCGGTCGAATCTGCGGGACGCGCCCGCGGAAATCAATGGACAGGCTGCTTTGCTGGATCGATATCCACGAACTGCCAGAAGTCCTGCCAGAACAGCGGGCGGCGGAAACCGCTCATCCAGGGCTGCTCGATGTCGGTCAGGATGCGGTGGGCATGCACCTTGTAGGGCATGTAGGTCACGGCGATGCGCTTGGCCTCCTTGAACAGGGCCTCGCGCTCGGGGCCGTCAGGCATGGCCTGCATGCGGTCGTAGATCTCGTCGAAGCGCGCGTTCTTGAAGCGCGGCAGGTTCTGCGTGCCCGAAGCGGGGCCGTAGAGGCGCTGCATGGCCTCCTGGCCGTCCGACGAGGCCGCCGTCGAGCCCACCGGCCACATCTGGTACTTGCCGGCCTGCGCGGCCTTCATGTTCTCGGGCCACTGCTGGATCTTGACCTGCAGCCGGATGCCAACGGCGCGCAGGGCCTTCTCCCATAGCTCGTCGATGGCGCGGTTGAGCGAGTTGGGCTCGGTGTTGCGCGTGAGGATCAGCGGGCTGCCATCGGGCAGGTCCCGCCAGCCATCGCCGTCCTTGTCGACGTAGCCATACATGTCCAGCAGCGCCTTGGCGCGCGCCGGGTCGTAGTCGCTCATCTCGCTCTTGAACGCGGGGTCGTAGCCGCTGGTGTTGGGCACGATGGGCGCCTGGGCCGGCGTCCCTTGGCCGCGGCGCGCGCTCTTGATTTCCTTGCGCACATCGAAGGCCAGCGAGATCGCACGGCGCAGCGCGATTTTGTCGGGCGTCATGCCGCCGATGACCGGGTCTTCGAGGTTGAAGCAGGTCAGCGTCATGTCGGGCGCCAGCGTGAACACGGCCTGCATGCCGCGCTTGGCCAGGTTGGGTGCGAGCTTGCCGCCCGGCGCGGCCTGGGTGATGAATTCCTCGGGCACCTTCTCGATGAAGTCGTGCTCGTTGTTCAGGAAGGCCAGCCAGCGCGGCTGGTTCTCAACGATGACATCGACGACGACGCGGTCGATCATCGGGATGCGGCGGCCCTTGAACCGCGCGTAGATCGCCTGGGCTTCGGCGTCGCCCGGCGCGGGCTGGGCTTCGTAGTGACGCTCGCGGTAGTCGGGGTTGCGCTCGAACACCATCTGCGAGCTGCGCCGCCACTCCTTGAGCATGAAGGGGCCGGTGCCGACCGGGTGCTCCATGATCTTGTCGCCGTAGAACTCGACCACCTCGCGGGCCACCGCGCCGTAGAGGTCATTGCCGGCAAAGATGGATTCAATCAGACGCGGACGCGGGCCATTGGTCTTGATCTGCAGCGTGTAGCGGTCCAGCGCGCGCACGCCGGCGATCTCGGTGTCGTAGGAGAAGGGCTGCTTGGTCTTGAGGGCCTTGTCGCGCGCCGCGCCCAGGCCGGTGATGTCCTGATCCTCGTAGCTCGTCCAGGCCTGGGCGTTGGTGGCCGGGTCGGCAAAGCGCTTGATGCTGTAGACGAAATCCGCGGCCGTGACCTCGCGCTTTTTGCCCTTGAAGGCCGGGTCGTCGGCGAAGTAGATGCCCGGCTTGACCTTCATCGTGAAGGTCCGGAAGTCGGCGCTGATCTCGGGCTCGCCGACGGCGATCAGCGGCATCAGCCGCGTCGGCCTTGCCAGCGGGTCGAAGGCATACAGCGTCTCGAAGATGTGGGCGGTGATGCTGCGCGAATAGATGTCCGCCAGGCGCGGCGGGTCGAAGCCGGTCTCGGCGATCTTGAAGGCATAGCGCAGCGTCTTGACCGGCTCGGCCGCGTGTGCAGATTGGGCCGGGGTGAGCAGGGACAGGCAGGCGGTGAGCAGGGCGAGGAGGTGTTTCATCACTTGGCCTTGGGCGTGGCGCTACGGTCGACGTCGATGTACTTCCAGAAGTCGCGCACGAAGATGTTGCGGCTGTAGCCGCGCACCCAGGGCTGGGCCATGTCGGTCCAGATGCGGTGGACGTGGAATTTATAGGGTGCGTAGGCCACCATCAGGCGCTGGGCCTCCTGCATGGCAGCCCGGCGCTCGAGGCCGTCGGGCAGGGCCTTCTGGCGGTCGTAGAGGGCTTCGAAGGCAGGCAGATCGAAGCGGGCCTTGTTGGCATTGCCTTTGGACTTGCTGGAACCCAGCGCCAGGAAGGTATCGCCATCGGGCGTCGTGCCCACCCAGCCGACGCCCCACATCTGCAACTTGCCGGCGTTGGCGGCCTTGAGCTGCTCGGGCCATTTGGCGATCTTGAAGACCATGTGCACGCCCAGCGCCTCCATGTTTTTCTGCCACTGCTCGGCGAGCTGGCGGAAGGTGCTGTCGGGCGAAGTGGCGTACTCCAGCAACAGCGGCTTGCCGTCGGGCTGGTCGCGCCAGCCGTCGCCGTCCTTGTCGGTGTAGCCGTAGAGGTCGAGCAGAGCCTTGGCCTTGGCGGGGTCGAACTCGCTCATCTCCGTCTTCATTGCCGGGTCATGGCCGAAGGCGACCGCCGGGATGCCGTTCTGGCTTTTGACGGCCTGGCCGCGGCGCACGAGGCGGATCTCCTTGTCCAGGTCCACGGCCAGATTGATGGCGCGGCGCAGCGCGATCTTGTCGGGCGTATAGCCACCGACGACCGGGTCTTCCATGTTGAAGTAGGACACCGCGACGTCGGCGCGCGGGTAGCGCGTCATGGACAGGCCCTGCTTGACGAGATTGGGGGCGAGATGGTTGTTGGGCATCGCGATGCTGGCGAACTCGGGCGGCACCTCCTCGATGACGTCGAACTCACCGCGCAGGAAAGCCAGCCAGCGGGGTTGCGCCTCCTCGATGATGTCGATTTCGACGCGGTCCACCATCGGCAGCTTGCGGCCCTGCAGCGCCGCCACCTCGCCTTTCACGCGCGGGTCGGCCTCGGGAGGGGTGGTCTCGGCGTAACGAACGTCGCGGAAGTTCGGGTTCTTCTCCAGCACGATGCGCGAGCTGCGCCGCCATTCGGCCAGCCGGAAGGCATTGGTGCCAACCGGATGCTCCATGATCTTGTCGCCGTAGAACTCGACGACCTCGCGCGCCACGGCGCCGAGGAAGCCGGCATCACTGAACTGGTAGATGAAGCGCGGGTCCCCGACGCCCAGCTTGACCTGGAAGGTGTAGCGGTCCAGCACCTTCAGGCCCTCGACCTCGCGGTCGTAGTCGAAGGGCTTCTTGGCCTTCATGAGCTCGCGGCGCAGCTCCGACAGGCCCATGATCTTGGCGTTCTCCAGCAGGTAGAGGTTGCCGCTCTTGAGCTTGGGGTCGTAGTGGCGCTTGATCGAGTAGACGTAGTCGGCCGCGACCAGTTCGCGCTTGGCGCCCTTGAAGGCCGGGTCATCGCAGAAGAGGATGCCGGGCTGGACTCGGAAGGTGAGCGTCTTGAAGTCGGCGCTGATCTCGGGCATCTCCGTCAGCGTGGCCGGGCGCAGCTTGAAGGGGCGGGCGCCGAAGTCGTACTCCAGCGGCGCGTCCAGGATGCCCGCCACGACCGCCTTGGAGTAGGTGTCGGTGATCTGGGCAGGGTCAAAGCCGGTCTCGGCGGACTTGAAGGCGTAGCGCAGCACCTTTTCTTGTGCCGGACTCTGGGCCTGGGCAGCTTGGAGAGCGCAGGCCAGCAGCAGGGCGGTCAGCAGGGAGGGAAGCTTCATCGCAACGTGCGCGGGGTGGCAGGAAAGTCGCGGAGTCTAGTGAAACCGTCAACGCAAAGCCGAAGGTGACTCGCATAGACTCCGCCCCGTTCTCTCGTGTAACCCCGCACCCACGGCGGGGTTTGTGGTTTCTGGAGCCCTGAATGGCGGCCTATCTGATCCGACGCCTGTGGCAGATGATCCCGACCCTGCTCGGTGTCGTGCTGCTGGTGTTCTTCCTCTTCAAGTACTTCGGCAGCGACCCGGCCATCATCCTCGGCGGCCTGAACGCCAGCCCGGAGCAGATCGAGTCCATCCGCGAGCAGCTCGGGCTGAACAAGCCGGTCTGGGAGCAGCTGTGGATCTTCATCAAGCAGATCGTCAGCTTCGACTGGGGCAAGAGCTGGGCGACCAACGAATCGGTCGCCAACCTGTTCGCCACCCGGCTGCCGGCCACGCTGACGGTGACGCTGCCCATCCTCATCCTCGAGGTGATGCTGGCCATCCCCTTCGCGCTGGCCGTGGCGACCGTGCGCGGCAGCCTGACCGACCGCACGGTGATGATCTGCACGACTGTGGCCGTGTCCATCTCGCTGCTGGTCTACGTCATCCTGGCGCAGTACCTTTTCGCCTTCCGCCTGGGTTGGTTCCCCGTGCAGGGCTGGACGAGCAGCCACTGGACCAACCTGACCACCTACGCGCCGCTGCCGGTGCTGGTCGCCGTGGCCGTGTCGATGGCGCCGCAGATCCGGCTGTACCGCAGCTTCTTCCTCGACGAGATCGGCCACGACTATGTSCGCACCGCGCGCGCCAAGGGCATGACCGAGGGCACGGTGCTGCTCAAGCATGTGCTGCGCAACGCGATGATTCCCATCCTGACCAATGTGTCCGTGCTGCTGCCTGGCGTGTTGGTCGGGTCATTCCTGATCGAGGTGTTCTTCTCCATCCCGGGCCTCGGCCGTGAGCTGCTGCTGGCCGTGAACCGTGGCGACTATCCCGTGATCCAGGCCTTTGCCATCTACCTCGCCGCACTGACGATGACCGTCAACCTTGTCGTCGACCTGCTCTACAAGATGGTCGACCCGCGCGTGGTGCTGAAATGACCGCGGTCTCCAACTCCTCCGGCCCGGTCCGGGCGGCGGAATCTTCGAGCGGCGGCGTCTGGGCCGCCGCGTGGCGGCGCCTCAAGACCGACCGCGTCGGCGTCGTGTCGATGTGGGTCGTCGGTGCCTTCCTCGTCCTGGTGCTGCTGGCGGCCACCAAGCTGCTGGCCTCGGGCTGGCAGCAGGAGGTCGGCGTGCCCAACGCGCCGCCCACGCTGCTCGGGCCCCAGCCGCAGGAAGACACCGGCACCATCGCCACACCCAAGGGCCCCAACGTCGACCTGTCCGACATCGACCCGCTGGCGCCGCGCTACGCCGAGTGGGCGGAGCGCGCCAAGGCCTTCAAGACCGAGGAGGCGCCCAGGGCCGAGACCCTGCCGCTGGGCGGCGACCGCCTGGGCCGCGACGTGCTGGCCAAGGTCATCAAGGGGGCCGAGGTGTCTATCGTCGTCGGCCTGGCGGCGGCCCTCGTCGCGACGCTGATCGGCACCGTGCTGGGCGCCATCTCGGGCTTCTTCGGCGGCAAGGTCGGCGACCTGCTGGAGTGGGTCTACAACGTCTTCACCGCCATCCCCAGCATCTTGCTGATCTTCGCTTTCGCGGCCATCTTCCCGCGCGGCGTCGGCGCGGTCGTCTCGATCCTGGCGCTGACGGGCTGGACGGGCATCTACCGCCTCATCCGCGCCGAATTCATGAAGCATCGCGTGCGCGAGTACGTGCGCTCGGCCGAGGCCATCGGCGCCTCGCAGGCCTCGCGCATGTTCAAGCACATCCTGCCCAATGTGTCGCACGTGGCGCTGGTGCAGCTGTCGCTGCACGTCGTCAGCTTCATCAAGAGCGAGGTCATCCTGAGCTACCTCGGCCTGGGCGTCGGCGTCGACCAGGTGTCCTGGGGCACCATGCTGGCCGAGGCACAGAACGAAATGATCCTCGGCTATTGGTGGCAGCTGGCCGCCGTGACGGCCTGCATGGCCGTTTTCGTCACCGCGTTCGCACTGTTCACCGACGCGCTGCGCGATGCGCTGGACCCGAAGCTGCGAGGCCTGGAATGAAACAGATGCCCCCACGCTTCACTTTGTTCGCTGCCCCCCGAGGGGGCGCGGCCTGCCCTTGGGGCGGCCCGGCGGGAGGCCAGCCATGCTGCTAAGCATCCAAGATCTCAAAGTCGCCTTTCGCATGGGCAAGCAGAACGGCGCCATGCAGCGCACGCTCGCCGTCAAGGGCGTCAGCTTCGACGTGCCGGAGAACAGCACCGTGGCGCTGGTCGGCGAGTCGGGCTCGGGCAAGAGCGTCACGGCCATGTCCGTGCTCAACCTGCTGCCCAGCAATGCCGAGCGCGAAGGGCGCATCCTGTTCCAGGGCCGCGACCTGCTGCAGGCTTCCCTGCGCGATCTGCAGGCCATCCGCGGCCGCGACATCGCCTGCGTCTTCCAGGACCCGATGAGCTCGCTGAACCCGGTCTTCGACGTGGCCACGCAGATCTGCGAGCCGCTGATGAAGCACATGGGCATGAGCCGCCGCCAGGCCCTGGTGCGTGCCGAGGAGCTGCTCAACGAGGTCGGCATCCCCGAGCCCAAGCGGCGCCTGAAGGCCTATCCGCACGAGATGTCCGGCGGTCAGCAGCAGCGCGTGATGATCGCCGTGGCCCTGGCCTGCAGCCCGAAGCTGCTGATCGCCGACGAGCCGACGACGGCGCTGGACGTGACCATCCAGCGCCAGGTCATGGAGCTGATGGCGCGGCTCAAGGAGAGCCACAAGATGAGCCTGCTCTTCATCTCCCACGACCTCGGCGTCGTCGGCGAGATCTCGGACCAGGTCGTCGTCATGCGCCACGGCCAGGTGCGCGAGAACGCACCGGTGGCGCAGATCTTCAACGACCCGCAGGACGCCTACACCAAGGCCCTGCTGGCCTGCCGGCCGTCGCTGACGGAGAACCCGGCGCGGCTGATGGTCATCGACGACCACATCGCCGGCCGGGCGGCAAGCAACGACGCGAAGGTGAAGGACGACAGCGCGCCCGTCATCATGGAAGTGACCGGCCTGCAGAAAAGCTTCTGGCTCAAGGACGGCCTGTTCGGCAAGCGCGAGTTCAAGGCCGTCAAGGGCGTCAACTTCAAGCTGCGCAAGGGCCACACGCTGGGCGTGGTCGGCGAGTCGGGCTCGGGCAAGACGACCATGGGCCTGACGCTGCTGCGCCTGCATGAGCCCACCGGCGGCCAGGTGCTGTTCGAAGGCAAGGACCTCTTGAAGATGAGCGGTGCCGACTGGCAGCAGATGCGCCGCCGCATCCAGGTCGTGTTCCAGAACCCCTATGCCTCGCTGAACCCGCGCTTCACCATCGGCCAGACGCTGCGCGAGCCGATGGAGATCCACGGCATCGGCACCAGCACCGCCGACCGCGAGGCCCGTGCCGTCGCCCTGTTGAAGAAGGTGGGCCTGGACGAGAGCGCAATGGCCAAGTACCCGCACGAGTTCTCGGGCGGCCAGCGCCAGCGCATCGCCATCGCGCGCTGCCTGACGCTGCAGCCCGAGGTGCTGGTACTGGACGAGGCGGTGTCGGCGCTGGACGTGTCGGTGCAGGCCCAGGTGCTCAACCTGCTGAAGGACCTGCAGGACGAATTCGGCCTGAGCTACATCTTCATCAGCCACGACCTGGCCGTCGTCAAGTTCATCTCCGACGAGGTGCTGGTGATGCAGAACGGCGACGTTGTCGAGCAGGCACCCACGCGCGAGATCATCCAGGCCCCGCGTGAGGATTACACGCGCCGCCTGCTTGGCGCGGTGCCGCGCGGATATCAGGGGCCCGGCGCCCGACCGGCCTAGCCTGGCGATTCTTACGGTTGCGTGTAATTTCAACGGTCTCTGACGTGGGATCCGCAACAGCCAGGCCGAACCGCGCTGAAATCAGCAGCGCGGCCCGGCAAGCCCGGCCGCCAACCGTTTCGATGCATCAATCCCTGGCTTCACGATCGACGCTGTGCGCGGCGCTGGCCGCATTGGCATTGCTGTGCGCCTGCTCGCCCAGCGAGGGTCCCGGTGCGCCCGCCTCCGCCGCATCGAACGTGCCGGACGAAGGCCTGGCCCATGACCTCGAACGCATCGAGCGCGCTGCCCGCGCCAAGCCCGCGGCGCTGGAGCAGGAGCTGCGGGTCCGCGGCGAAAAGCTGCCAGCCGGCAGCGCCGCCGAGCTGGACGTTCTGGCCCTGCGTGGCCTGCTCGCCGCCTATGCACGCGACCGGGCGCTGACCGACCAGATCACCCAGCGCCTGCGCGACTGGCCAGCCGGTGAACTGCGCGCCGCGGCCGCCGTCGCAGCCGCCAGCACCAGCGCCGAATACCTGCGCTCCCACGGCGACCTGCGCGAGGCGCGCAAGACGCTGCTGGCTGTGGACGCCGCCCAGCTCAATGCCGCCGCGCCCGTGTTCCGCTGGCGCTACCACCACCAGCTCATGGCCATCGCCAGCGATTCGGGTGAACTCGACCTGTCGCTGAACCAGGGCCACGCTGCCCAGCGCCTGGCCGAACAGATCGGCCGGCCCTGGCGCGTGGCGTTGACGCTGGTGGACCTGGCCTTCACGTCCAGCCGTGCGGACACGCCGGCGCGCGCCCGCCAGCTCATCGGCCAGGCGCTCACCRAGGCCCAGAAGGACCCGGACCCGATGACGCTGAACCAGGTCTACACGATGCGTGGCATCGTCTACGCCGAGGACAGTGACTCCAGCATCACGCTACAGGCCAATTCGGATGCGCTGGAACAGGCCACGCGCGCTGGTGCCGACTCGGTGCGCGCCCTGGGCCTGGCCAACTTCGCCGACTATCACCTGCGCCAGGGCCACCCGGCGCGGGCGCTGGAACTCGCCGAGCAGGCGCTGCCGCTGGCGCGCGCGACGCGCAACATCAGCGCCGAAAGCGTCGCCCGCTCCAACATCGGCCTGGCCAAGATCGCCATGGGCCGCATCGCCGAGGGCCGCGACGACGTGCGCGCCGGCATCACGCTGGACGAACAGCAGGGCGCCATGTCCTACGCCTCCGCCGGCTGGCAGGAGCTCGCGGGTTATCTGGAACGCGCCGGCGACCTGGCCGGCGCCATCGCCGCCTACCGCGAGCATCGCCGCATGGACGAGCGCGTGCTGCGCGACGAGACCCGCAAGCTGCTGCTGGAGGCCCAGGAGCGCCAGGACGCCGAGCAGCGCGCGCGCGACATCGAACTGCTCAACCGCGACAACGCCCTCAAGGCCGAGCAGGTCCACCAGCGCAACCTGGCGCTGACGCTGTGGTCGGCCATGGGCGGCTGCGTGCTGGTGTCGCTGGGCCTGCTCTGGCAGGCCTTCCGCCGCGTGCGTCGCACCAACGAGGCRCTGGCCCACAGCAATGCCTCGCTGAAGCGCCAGAGCGAGACCGACCCCTTGACCGGCCTGGCCAACCGCCGCCACTTCCAGGCCGCGATCAAGACCCTGGCCAGCGGCGAGGGTCTGGCGGCCAGTCTCTTCCTCATCGACATCGACCACTTCAAGCGCATCAACGACAGCTTCGGCCATGCCGCCGGTGACACCGTCCTCATCGAGATTGCCGAGCGGCTGCGCCAGGCCGTGCGCGACGACGACCTCATCGTGCGCTGGGGCGGCGAGGAATTCCTTATCGTGGCACGCAGCCACGACGGCATGCTGGCGAACCAACTGGCCCAGCGTCTGCTCGACCTGGTCGGCAGCAAGCCTGTTCTGTATGAGGGCCGTGAGGTGACTGTCACGGCCTCCATCGGCTTCGTCAGCCTGCCGGTGGCGCCGCACGGGCTGCGCCTGTCCTGGGAACGCGCCATCGACCTCGTCGACACCGTCATGTACCTGGCCAAGGCGCATGGCCGCAACAAGGCCTATGGCGTCGAGCGCATTCATGCCGAGGATGCCCTGGCCGCGGCGCAGTTGACGGCCCGGCTGGAGGCCGCCTGGGCCGAGGGCCTGGTGGGCCTGCAGGCCCTCAGCGGCCCGGCCCGCGCGGCCGACAGCGGCTTCCATCCCGACGCCGCCAGCCGGCCGGCCAACGCATGAGAACCATTGCGTTGCTGCTGATGATGCTGGCTTCGGGCTTCGCGACCGCAGCACCGGTCACGGCGCCCGACCCGGTGGCCGAGGACACCCTGCTGGCCAACATCACCCGCCGCGCCTTCGATGCGCCCGAGGCCATGCTGGCCGAGCTGCAGCAGCGCTGGCCCACCCATGCCGAGCCCGGCCAGCCGCGCGAGGCCGCCTGGCTGATGGCACGGGGCCGTGTGCTGCTGGCTGCCGGCCAGGCCGGGGCGGCCGATGCCGTTGCCGTGCAACTGATGGGCCGCGAGGACGGCGTCGACCGCAGCTGGGTGCTGCGTGCCCTGGCTCAGGAACGTACCGGCAGATCCGCCACGGCCCTGGCTGCCCGGGCCCTGGCGGGCCTGGACAAACGCTGCCCCGTCGGCGATGAGGTGCGTGCCGTGCGCGAGCAGGGCTGCGACTTCCGCAGCGCCTGGGAGGCCCTGCGCATCCTGCAGCGCGAGCAATACGCCCAGGGCGCCTTCGCCGTCGCCGAGGCCAGCATCAGGCGAGCCCTGGCCCTGGCCCGTGCCGGCGATGACAAGCATCTGACCGCCCTCAGCCACGGCATGCTGGCGGTGGCGCAGCAGGCCCAGGACCGCATGGACGCCGCGCGAGCCGAGCTGCGTGCCGCCGCGGCCGAGGCCGCGGGCGACCTCGTGGCTGGCGCCCGCGTGCGCAACTACGAGGCCGCGGTCGAGCGCCGCGCCCGCGACATGGCGGCTTCGCGCAGCGCCGTCGAGGCCGCGCTGTTGCTGGCCGAGCAGGCCGATGCGCCCCACCTGGCCGCGCAACTGCGCTCCAACCTGGTCGACTCCTACATGCATCTGGGCATGGCCAAGGAGGCATTGGTCGCCGGGCAGCGTGCCATGCCGGTGCTGCAGCGCTTTGGCGACCGCTTTTACGAGCGCAGCCTGCACCACAACCTGGCCGTGGCCCACATCAAGCTGCGCCAGTTCGACCAGGCCCGCCAGGAGCTCGCCAAGGTCGGCGAGTTCGGCACCGACCCGGCCGACCTGGTGCCGCGCGCCCGCGAGCTGCGTGAGCTGGGCGACACCTGGGGCGAAGCGGGCCAGTACAAGGAGGCGCTGGCGGCCCTGCATGCCGAGCGGGATCTCAACACCCGCGCCAACGAGCGCAACCGCGCCGCGGCGCTGGAGGAGCTGGGCCGCAAATACGACAGCGCCGCCAAGCAGCGCGACCTCGACCTGCTGGCCCGCGACGGCCAGCTCAAGGACCAGCAGATCTCCAACCAGCAGCTCGCGCAGCAGGTCGGCTTCGCCATCGGCGCGCTGCTGCTGCTGTCCGTCGCCCTCATCGGCGTGACGCTGGTGCGCATGCGCCGCGCCCAGGCGCGCCTCACGGCCAACCAGAGCCTGTTGCGGGCCCAGAGCGAACGCGATCCGCTGACGGACCTGTCCAACCGGCGCCACTTCCTGGCCGTCATGGACCAGAGCGCCCGCGACGCCAAGGGCGAGGGCTTTGTCGGCGCGCTGATGATGATCGACATCGACCACTTCAAGAACGTCAACGACTGGCACGGCCACGCGGCCGGCGATGCCGTCATCGTCGAGGTGGCACGCCGCATCCGCGCCGCCGTGCGCGATACCGATCTCGTGGTGCGCTGGGGCGGCGAGGAGTTCCTCGTCTTCGCGCCCGCGCTGCCCGGCGACGACCTCGCGCTGATGGCCGAGCGCGTCCTGCGCGGCATCGGCAGCCAGCCGATCGAGACCGCCGAGGGCCCGCTGCGCATCACGGTGTCGATCGGATTCGCGAGCTTCCCCCTCGGCGGCGCGGCCGGCGCGGGCCTGCGCCTGCATTGGGAGCAGGCCGTCAACTGGGCCGACATGGTGCTGTACCAGGCCAAGGCCGAGGGTCGCAACCGTGGTGTCGGCATCAGTGCCGTCGAGGCCCCCAACGCCCATGCGTTGGCCGCCGTGCTGCAGGACTTCGACGCCGCCTGCATGAATGGCCAGGTCAAGCTCAGGCAGCTGCCCGGACCGGTGCAGCCATGAGCGTCCTGATGCAAAGGCGCCACCTGCTGCTGTGGCTGGCCGCCTCATCCGCGCCATCAGCCTACGGTCAGCCCGGTGGTCCATGGCCGACGCGGCCGCTGCGCATCGTCGTGCCCTATGCAGCGGGCGGCGCGGCCGACGTCGCCGCCCGTCAGCTCGCGCCCGAGCTGCAGAAGAGCCTGGGCCAGCCGGTGACCATCGACATCAAGCCCGGCGCCGACGGCAATATCGGCACCGCCGAAGTCGCCGGCGCCAGTGATGGCCACACGCTGCTGATGGGCAGCGTTGGCACGCATGTCATCAACCCGCTGCTGTGGCGCCGCCTTCCCTATGACGCGGTGAAGGATTTCGCGCCGATCAGCCTGGTCGCGACCGTGCCGCTGGTGCTCGTCATCAACCCCGGTGTCGCGCAAGCCTTGGGCGTGCGCAGCGTGAGCGACCTGGTGCACGCCGCCACCACCCAGCCCGGGCGCCTGCACATCGCCTCCGGCGGCAACGGCAACCCGACGCACCTGTCCGGCGAGCTCTTCAAGCGACTGACCCAGACCTACATGCTGCACTTCCCCTACCGCAGCGCGGCCTCGGCCCAGCAGGACGTCATCGCCGGCAACATGGACCTGATGTTCGACTCCCTGCCCTCGGCCCTGCCGCAGATCAAGGCCGGCAAGCTGCTGGCCTTGGCCGTCACGAGCGCGCGGCGCAGCCCCAGCCTGCCGGAGCTGCCCACCGTCGAAGAAGCCGGCGGGCCGGCGCTCAAGGGCTATGAGGCCAGTGCCTGGATCGGCCTGTTTTCTCCCAGCGGCCAGCCGGCGGAGCAGCTTGCCCGCCTGCAGCGTGACAGCGTTGCCGCACTCGCCAGTCCCGCGCTGCGCGAGCGGCTGACCGCACGTGGCATGCTCGTGCATGGCAGCGGCGGGCCGGAGTTCGCTGCGCTGATTGCCGCCGAGACGGCCAAATGGGCGCGCGTCGTCCAGCTTTCGGGCGTCAAGGTAGACAGATAGAGTGAGCCCCTCGCCCGGTCTTGCTCTGCTGGACGCGGGCAAGCCCAGTCGGTCCCCCGTGGGGACGACGATGCTTGCGGCATTGAGCCGCAAGCACATCGCCAGCGCGGGCCGGCTWGGGAGCGGCCCGKCGCTCGGCCCGAACGCGCATCACTGATGGAGATCGCCATGAAGCTGAACCGTCGCCAAGTTGCGGCCCTGGCCGGCAGCCTCGCGCTGCCTGCCGCCGCCCAAGCGCCGTGGCCGAGCAAGCCCATCCGTCTCGTCGTGCCCTTCACGCCCGGTGGTACGACCGACCTGCTGGCACGGGCGATGGCGCCCGAACTGCAGCAGCGCCTGGGGCAGGCTGTCGTCGTCGACAACAAGCCTGGCGCCGGCGGCAATATCGGTTCGGCCGAGGTCGCCAAGGCCACGGACGGCCACACGCTGCTGATGGGCACGGTCGGCACGCACGCGATCAATGCGTCCCTCTACCCCAAGCTGCCCTACGACCCGGCGAAGGACTTCGCGCCCATCACGCTGGTCGCGGCCGTGCCCAATGTGCTGGTGCTCAACCCCGCCAACGCGGCGCGTTATGGCATTCACAGCGTGGCTGACCTGATCCGCGTCGCGCGCGCCAATCCTGGCAAGCTCAACATGGCCTCCAGCGGCAACGGCACGTCCATCCACCTGGCCGGCGAGCTGTTCAAGAGCATGACGGGCAGCTTCATGCTGCACTTCCCCTACCGCGGCTCGGGTCCCGCCCTGCTCGACCTGATCGCCGGCAACACCGACCTGATGTTCGACAACCTGCCCTCGGCGCTGCCGCAGATCAAGGCCGGCAAGCTGCTGGCCCTGGCCGTCACCAGCGCTCAGCGCAGCCCGGCCGTGCCCGACCTGCCCACGATGGCCGAGGCGGGCGGCGCGGTCCTGAAGGGCTATGAGGCCAGCTCCTGGTTCGGCCTGTTGGCGCCTGCCCACCAGCCGGCCGACCAGGTCGCCCGCCTGCAGCGCGAAGCCGCCGCGGCGCTGAATACGCCGGCGCTGCGCGAACGGATGGCAGGCCAGGGCGCAGTGGCTGGTGGGGGCTCCTCCGCGGAGTTCGCGGCGCTCATCGCCAGCGAGACCCTCAAGTGGGCCAAGGTCGTGAAGGTCTCGGGCGCCAAGGTCGACTAGATGAAGCCCCTCGTCCAAGGCTTACCTTGGCCGGTCCCCCGAGAGGACGGCGATGCTTGCGGCATCGAGCCGCAAGCACATCGCCAGTGCGGGCCGGCTAGGGAGCGGCCCGTCGCTCAGCCCGCAAGACTCATTCACGGCATCGATCACCGATGAGATTCATGCCCACCTGGCGCGCCGACTTGGTCGCCGGTGCTGTTGTCGCCGTGCTGCTGATCCCGCAGAGCCTGGCCTACGCGATGCTGGCCGGCCTGCCGCCGCAGGTGGGGCTGTATGCCAGCCTGCTGCCGCTGCTGGCCTATGCGGCCCTGGGCTCCAGCCCGGTGCTGGGCCTGGGCCCGGTGGCGGTGCTGGCGCTGATGATCGCGCAGGCCCTGGGCGCGTTGCCGGCCAGCGTCAGTGCGACCGAAGGTGCGCTCGTGCTCGCAGCCGAAGTGGGCCTGCTGCTGGCGGTGGCCGCGCTGCTGCGCCTGGATGCGCTGTCCAGCCTGTTGTCGGTGCCGGCGCTGCGCGGCTTCGAGACCGGCGCGACGCTGATGATCGCGGCCGGCCAGCTGCCGGTGTTGCTGGGCAGTGCGGCGGCGGGCTTCACGCTGCCCGACCTGATCGCATCGGCCCCGCAGGGCGGCTTCGGCGTCGCCAGCGCGGTCTGGGGAGGCGCAGGCATCGCGCTGCTGCTGCTGTCGCGCCGGGCCGGCCCACGCCTGCTGGCGCGGCTGGCGCCGCTGCTGCTGCTGGTTGCGGCGATGGCGCTGTCGGCCTTCACGCCCGCCGCCATGGGCGTTGCCCAGGTCGGTGCGCTGCCGTCGCTGGTCTTGCCGCTCGGCTTGCCGCGGCTGGAGGCCGCGCTGTGGCTGCAGTTGCTGCCGTCCGCCGCCCTGGTGGCCCTGATGGGTTTCGTTTCCAGCCTGGCGGTGTCGGAATCGCTGGCGCAGCGGCGTGGCGAAAAGCTGCTGCCGGCGGCCGAGATGCGCGGCCTGGCAGCGGCCAACCTGGTCGCGTCGGTCAGCGGCGGCATGCCGGTCGCGGGCAGCTTCTCGCGCAGCATCCTGCTGCACGAGGCCGGCTCGGCCAGCCGCTGGAGCCTGGTGTTCGTCTGCGCCTTCATGTTCGTCGCGATGCTGCTGCTGGCCGAACCGTTGGCTCATTTGCCCAAGCCCGTGCTGGCCGCGACCATCGTTGTGGCTGTGCTGGGCGGCTTCTCGCTGCAGCCCTACCGTGAGGCCTGGCGCTATGCGCGCGCCGAAGGGTTGTTGATGGTGGCCGTCACGGTGGCCGTGCTGTGCTGGAGCATCGCGGCCGCGCTGGCCATCGGCGTGGTGGGTTCTGTCGCGCTGCTGATCCAGCGCACGGCCCAGCCCCACGTCGCCCGCATCGGCCGCGTGCCGGGCACGCAGCATTACCGCAACCTCGAGCGCTATGCCGTCGAGTGCCRGCCCGAGGTCGTGGGGTTGCGTGTCGACGAGAGCCTGGTGTTCACCAACGCCCGCGGCCTGGTCGACGCCGTGCTGGCCCATGTGCGCGAGCACCGCGAGAAGGTCGGCGCGCCGCAGCGCGTGCTGATGCTGATGGCGCCGGTCAACCACATCGATGTGTCGGGCCTGACCGCCCTGCAGGAGCTGCATGCGGCGCTGCGGGCCGAGGGGCTGAGGCTGGAGTTCTCCGAGGTCAAGGGCCCGGTGCTGGACAGGCTCAAGGCCGTGGGTTGGCTGGAGCGCTATGACGTTTCGCTCTACCTCAGCCACCACGAAGGCATCCAGGCCGGCGAACATGCCCTGAGGCCGAGTCTGGCTGACATGGACGCGCCTGGGCAGCTTTAGCCTTCATCTGCTACCGTCTTGGCCCAATTCCCGGTCCCCGGACGCCATGAACGACAAAGAGACATTGCTCGGCATCCGCCGTGGCATCGAGAAGGAAAGCCTGCGCGCCCTCCCCGGGGGCGGCTTGGCGTTGACACCGCATCCGGTGGCCCTCGGCGCGGCCTTGACCCATCCGCACATCACGACCGACTACAGCGAGTCGCAGCTGGAGCTGATCACCGGCGTGCATGCCGGTGTCGACGACTGCCTGCTGGAGCTGACCGAGGTCCACCAGGCCGTCTACCGGGCCCTTGCCGACGAGCGGCTCTGGGTGGGCTCCATGCCCTGCGGCCTGCCCACGGACGAGACCATCCCGATCGGCCGCTACGGTTCGAGCAATGTCGGCCGTGCCAAGAGCGTCTACCGCATGGGCCTGGGCCAGCGCTATGGCCGGCGCATGCAGACCATCTCGGGCATTCACTACAACTGGTCGTTGCCGGGCGTGTCGACGGAGGGCTATTTCGGTGCCATCCGCAACTTCCGCCGCGAGGGCTGGCTGCTGCTCTACCTCTTCGGCGCCAGCCCGGCGCTGTGCGACAGCTTCGTGCATGACCGCGAGCATGGCCTGCAGCGCCTCTCCAACCACACCCTCTACCTGCCGCACGCCACCTCGCTGCGCATGGGCCGGCTGGGCTACCAGAGCGACGCGCAGTCCAGCATCGCCGTCACCTACAACTGCCTGGAGAGCTATGCGGCCTCGCTGCAGGAGGCGCTGAGCCGGCCTTATCCGCCTTATGAGGCCATTGGCGTGCAGACGCCCGGCGGCGACTACAACCAGCTCTCCACCAGCCTGCTGCAGATCGAGAACGAGTTCTACAGCACCATTCGCGCCAAACGGGTGATCCGCTCCGGCGAGCGGCCGCTGCATGCGCTGCGCGAGCGCGGTGTCGAGTACATCGAGGTGCGGCTGATGGACCTCGACCCCTTCGAGCCGGTCGGCATCGGTGCCGACGCCATCCGCGTGCTGGACGCCTTCCTGCTGCACTGCCTGAAGAGCGACAGCCCCGACGACACGCCCGACGAGATCGCCGCCAACAGCCGCAACCAGCACCGCGTGGCCGCCCGCGGCCGGGAGCCGGGCCTGATGCTGGAGCATTGGCGCGGGGGTGAGCGCAGCCTCGCCGACTGGGCCGGCGAGATCCTCGCCGCCTGCGCTGTGCACGCCGCAGCCCTTGACGCGGCCCATGGCGGCGACGCCTACCGCGCGGCCCTGCGCCGCGTCGGCCAGCGCCTGCAGCAGCCCGAGCTCTGCCCATCGGCGCGCGTGCTGACTGTGATGGCCCAGGACTTCGACGACAGCTATGTCGGCTTCACCCGCCGCCAGAGCGATGCCACGCGTGCGGCCCTGCTGGCGCTGCCGTTTCCAGACGAGCTGCAACGCCGCTTCGAGAAGATGGCGGCCGAGTCGCTGGCCGAGCAGGCCCGCATCGAGGCGGCCGACACCATGGATTTCGAGGAGTTCCGGCGCTTCTACGTGGCGCCGGCGCGGATGGCGGTTTAGGGCCGTTCGGCCCTAAATGCTGGGGTCCAGCGTTGCGTAGACCGACGAGCTGAAGCGCGGTCGGTCGTCCTGCGCGTCCTTCGCCCAGCGCGTCAGGTCCTCGGCCGGCATCGGGCGCGCGAACAAAAAACCCTGCAGCTTGTCGCAGCGTTTGCCGCGCAGCACCTCGGCCTGGCCTTCGGTCTCGACCCCTTCTGCCACCACCTGCAGGCCTAGCGCATGGGCCAGTTCGATGACGGCCCTGACGATGGCGCGGGCGTCGGCGCTGCTCTCCAGGTCCTGGATGAAGCTGCGATCGATCTTSAGCTGCGACACCGGCAGGCGACGCAGATAGGCCAGGCTGGAATAGCCGGTGCCGAAATCGTCAATGGACAGGCACAGACCGAGTTCGGCCAGGCGCTGCAGTGAGCGTTCGGTGGCGGTGGCGTCGTCCATCGCGACGGACTCGGTGATCTCGCAGGTCAGTTGGCGGGCGTCGACGCCATACTGGGCCAGCGCCTCCTCGAAGCGGCGCACCAGGGCGTCGGGCTGACGCAGCTGCTGCACCGACAGGTTGATGGCCACGCGCATCTGCAGGCCCGCCTCACGCCAAAGTGCAATCTGGCGGCAGGACTCCTTGATGACCCAGTCGCCCAGCGGCACGATCAGGCCGAAGCGCTCGGCCACGGGAATGAAGACGACCGGGCTGATGGCGCCGCGCTGCGGATGCTGCCAGCGCAGCAGCGCCTCGACGCCCCTGACTTCGCCCTGGGCAGTGGCGATCTTGGGCTGGTAATGCAGGGCCAGGCGGCCGCTGCCGGTTTCGCCGGCCAGCGTGGCGCGCAGGTCGCGGGCCAACTCGACCTGCTCGCGCACGCCGGCCTGCATATGCGCCTCGAAGAACGCAAAACCGTTGCCGCCCGCACGTTTGACCGCCTGCGCAGCCGAATCCGCCTGGGCCACCAGCGCCTCGCCGGGCCCGCTGCCGTCGTACAGCGCAATGCCGACCGAGGCCGACAGCCGCAGCGGCTGGCTGCCGGCGCCAGGCACGCCGGTCATGGGCTCGGCCAGCGCGTCCAGCAGGCGTTGGGCGATCTGGGCCAGCGTCGTCTCGCCGACATCGCCTTCGAGCACCAGCACGAATTCATCGGCGGCCAGCCGGGCCAGGGTGTCGTGGCCACGGGCCAGGCCTTGCAGCCGCAGAGCGGTCTCGCGCAACACCTGGTCGCCGGCGGCCAGGCCGAAGCTGTCGTTGATGGGCTTGAAGCCGTCCAGGTTGACGGTCAGCAGGGCCAGACGAGCGCCCTCGCGCTGGCCGCGCGCGGCGGCATGCTGCAGGCGGTCGTCCAGCAGCTGGCGGTTGGCCAGGCCGGTCAGCGGGTCCCGCAACGCGATTTCCTGCAGCTCGGTCGTGGCGGCCTGCAGGGACTGCTGCAGCCGGTTGGTGCGGCGCTGGCCGCGGGCGTCCAGGGCCGAGGTGATCAGCGTCAGCAACAGCAGCGCGAAGGTGGCGCCGGCGACGAGATTGCCGAGGTTGTCGCCGCGCAGCGCGTCGGCGCTGAGGCAGACCGTGCCTTCGGCAATGTCGGCGGCGGCCATGCCGGTGTAGTGCATGCCGGCCACGGCCGCACCCATGACGAGGGCCGCGACGAGCTGGCCCCAGCGGGCCCAGGCCCGCGGCAGCCTGCGCAGGCCGAAGAAGATGATGAGGGCCGCGGCGGCTGCGCCGGTGGCGACGGCGACCGAGGCCGCCACCAGGCCCCAGTGCCACTGGATGCCGGGGGCCAGCACCAGGGCGGCCATGCCGGTGTAGTGCATGGCGCAGATGCCAGCGCCCATGCTGATGGCGCCCACGGCCAGGCGGGTGGGCGTCAGCGCCTCTCCGGCCGCAACGCGCAGCGCGATAGCCGACACGCCCACGGCCGCGAGCCAGCTCAGCAGTGTGACGGCGCTGTCATAGCCGACGAGGAAGGGCAGCTTGAGGGCCAGCATGCCGACGAAATGCATGGCCCAGATGCCCGTGCCCATGGACAGCGAACCGGCAATCCACCAGGTGCGGGCGACCAGCGCATCGGGCGTGCGCACGCGTTGGGCGAGGTCCAGCGCCACATAGGAGGCGAAGGCAGCGGTCAGGTAGGACAGCACCACGACCGCCGGGTCGAAGCGCAGCGCGAGTACGGCAGCGGACATGCCGCCAGTATGAAAGCCCGACGCAAGATTGGCCCGGCGCCATTCGCTTGCTGCGTGAAGGGGTGCCGGAACCCACGGCTCACGCTGGGGAGATGCGTGCAACGTGACCGGCCTCGCGCCCCACGGGGCGCGGATGGGCCTCTTGGCACAGGGCCGCAGGTCCCGGCGCACCAGCGCCGAGCGGCTCGCGCCAGCGAGCTGCGTGCCAAGTGACCAACAAAAAAAGACCCGGTCAGCAGGCTGCCGGGTCGTGAAGCCCTCAGGGTAGAGGGCGTCGTTGGGATGGAGGCACTCTAGAGCTTCGGCCGGCGCCCCGGTGGGCAATATTCACTTGCACTGCCCATAATCCCGCCATGTCAGCCCCCCAGCACCGCCCCACCGAAGCCCTGTCCGAAGCCGATCTGGAGCGCCTGCAGGCCCTGCTTGACGCCTTGCCGGCGCCGCTGGAACCGCTGGACGTCAGCATGGCCGACGGCTATCTCTGTGGCGTGCTGCTGCAGCCTTCAGTCGTGTCGCTGGAGCAATGGCTGCCGCCGCTGCTGGACAGCGAGGGGCGACCCATTCCCCAGCGCATCAGCGACGAGTTGATCGGGCTGCTGCGCCGCCGCCACAAGGAGCTGAACCTGGCCATCGTCGGTCGGCAGTGGTTCGACCCCTGGGTGTTCGAGCTTGACGAGGATGCCAGCCCCAGCGAAACCGTACTGCCCTGGGTGGCCGGCTTTGCGCATGCGCTGGATGCCCATCCCGCGCTGATGAAGCTGCCCGAGGAACCGCTGCTGGAGCCGCTGGCGGCCCTCTATCTGCACCTGGACCCGGACGACCTCGAGGACGCCGATACGCTGCTCGAGGAGATCGAGTCGCTGGAGCCGCCGACCGATCTGGAAGAAGCGGTCGAGGGGCTGGTCAGCGCGGTGTTGATGCTGGCGGACGTGTCTAGGCCATTGAAGCCGCAGCCGGCCCAAAAAGCCGTCGGGCGTGCAGGCCCAGGCCGGTCGCGACCGAAGCAAAGCGGTCGCCGCTGACGCGCGCCGCGGCGGGGAAGCCGGCGGCCATGCCGTCCACCAGCAGGCGCAGCCCGGTTGAGCCGCCGGTGAAGTAAAGGGCGTCGATCTGGCCGGCCTTCAGGCCGGCAAGCGCCACGGTTTCGTGGGCGGTCGAGATGATGCGGTCGAGGTCGGCGCGCAGCGCGTCCACCGCGGTCTTCTCGCTCAGCGGCAGCACCAGGCCGGTCTCGATGTGACCGAGGTCCACCGTCGTGTCCTCGCCGCCCGACACGGCAATCTTGGCGCCCTCGGCGCGAGCGGCCAACTCGTGGCCCAGGCGCTCCTCCAGCACCGTCATCAGCCGGGCGTGCTGGCGCACGTCGCTGAACCAGCTCTTCATGCCGCGCCACTCGGCCACGCGCAGCGGCGAGTAGCAGGTGTTGATCAGATGCCAGGTGGCCAGGTCGAAATAGATGCCGCTGGGCACCTCGCGTCCGCTGGGTCCCGTGGTGCGGTAGCCGAACTCCTGCAGCAGGCCGGCGAGTTCGATGTGGCGGTCGAAATCGGTGCCGGCGATGTGGATGCCGTGGCTGGCCAGGATGTCGTCGCGGCGCGCCAGGCGCTGCATGCGCTCGGGGCCGACGCGCACGATGGAGAAGTCGCTGGTGCCGCCACCGATGTCGGCGACCAGCACGACCTGTTCGCGCGTCGCCTGCTGCTCGAAGTCGAAGGCCGCCGCGATCGGTTCGTACTGGAAATGCACCTCGCGAAAGCCCGCCGCGCGGGCACAGGCCTCCAGCTGGGCCTGGGCGGCCGCATCGCGCTCGGGCTCACTGTCGACGAAGAACACCGGCCGGCCCAGCACGGCGCGCTCGGGTTCGCCGGCCAGGCGGCGCAGCCGCTTCAGGTAGCCGGCGACGATGTCCGAATACTTGGCGCCGCGGCCGCCGCCCACGTCGGTGGTCTGGTCGATGAGGGGCGAGCCGAGGATGCTCTTCATCGAGCGCATCAGCCGGCCGTCGTGGCCCTCGACATAGGCAGCCACGGCGGCGCGGCCGAAGGCGCGCGGCGGGCCGTCGGCGTCGTGGGCGCCTTCGGTGAAGTAGAAGACCGCGGTCGGCATCGTGCGTTGAGCCGGTTCCAGCTCGATGAGATGCATCTCGCCGGCGGCCGTGCTGGCATTGGGCACCGCCACCGCGGAATTCGACGTGCCGAAGTCAATCGCGCAAAAAGGGGGAGGGGCAATCATTCGAATTACGGCCCTGGGAGGCCAGTCCTGACAAGTCCTGAAAAGTTCGGAGGAAAGGGCGCGGATTCTAGGAACACAATCGCGCGCCTGATTTGCGGAGATTCGATGAAGACGCGCCATTTCGCTCCCCTCCTGCTGGCTGCCGCACTGGCGGCCTGCGGCCAACGTTCCGAGCAGGACCTGCTCGCCGCCGCGCAAAAGCGCATGGAGCAGAAGGACGTCGGCGGTGCTGTCATTGAACTGAAGAATCTGCTGCAGCAGAACCCCGAGAACGCCAAGGCCCGGCATCTACTGGGCAAGGCGCTGCTGGATGCCGGTGACGTAGCCGGCGCCGAGATCGAGTTGCGCCGGGCCTGGGAGCTGGGCGCGCCGCGCGACGAACTGGCGCCGCTGCTGGCGCAAACGCTGCTGCTGTCCGGCCAGTCGCGCAAGTTGATCGGCGAATTCTCCGACCAGACCCTGGCCGACCCCGTGGCCCAGTCGACGTTGCAGCAATACCTGGCCATGGCCTTCCTGGCTCAGGGCAACGTGACCGAAGCGAAGGCGGCGGCCGGGCGAGCCCTGCAGCTGCAGCCCGAGTCCGAGGACGCCATCATCGTCAGCGCCCGCACCAAGGTGGCCGCCGGCTTTCCCGACGAGGCCCTCGCGGCGCTGGACCAGCTGATCCTGAAGAACCCCAAGGCGGGCAAGGCGCTGCTGCTCAAGGCCGAGGTGCTGCTGGCGCGCGGCAAGATGGATGAGGCCGAGCCGCTGCTGCGCGAAGTGCTGGTGCTGGATCCGCGCTCCTACGACGCGCGCTCGCTGCTGCTGCGCCTGGCGTTCGGTCGCCAGCAGATCGACGTGGCGACCAAGCTCGTCGACGAAATGCCGCCGGATCTCGCCAAGAAGCCGCAGGGTCGTTTCATGCAGGGCCAGCTCGCGCTGGCCAAGGGTGATGCGGCCAAGGCGAAAGAGCTGGCCGTGCCCCTGCTCAAGGTGATGCCCAACTACCTGCCGCTGCTGCGCCTGGCCTCGGGAGCCCATCAGCAGTTGGGCGAGCTTGCCGACGCGGAGAACCTGCTCAACCAGGCCCTCAAGCTCGCGCCCGAGGACCTGGCGCTGCGCCGCCAGTTCGCCGGGCTGCAGCTGCAGCGGCGCTCGCCCGCCAAGACGCTGGAGACGCTGCGCCCGATGCTTGAAAGCGGCCGCGCCGACGCCGACTCCCTGCTGATGGCCGGCAAGGCCCAGCTGATGCAGGGCAATTTCGAGGCTGCCGATCAGGCCTTCGGTGCCGCCGCCAAGCTGCGCCCTGACGACGCCAAGACCACCGCGGCCCTGGCACTGTCGGCCATCATTCGCGACAGCGCTGCGCCGGGCGGCGCCAGCCGGGCCAAAGCCGACGCGGCCATGAACCAGCTGCGCGACATTGCCGCCAAGGACAGCGGCAGCAGTTACGACCTGATGCTGATCAATGCGCYGCTGCGGCGCAATGACCTGCCTGCGGCCCTGGCAGCCCTGGACAGGCTAGCGCCCAAGATGAAGGACAGCCCGGTGCCGGACGGCCTGCGTGGGCGGATCCACCTCGTCCGCAAGGACACGGCGGCGGCGCAAGCCTCCTTCGAAGCCTCGCTGAAGGCCGATGCCGGCTATCTGCCCGCCGTGCTGGGCCTGGTCACGCTGGACATGCAGGCCAACCGCAGCGAGGCCGCGGTCAAGCGCCTGGAGAGCTTCGTCACGACCCAGCAGCATTCGCCGCAGGCCCGCTTGGCCCTGGCCGACCTGCTGGCGCAGACGCGTGCGCCGGTCGATCGCGTCACCGAGGTGCTCGCCGCCGGCGTGCGCGAGGAGCCGACCGAGGCCGCACTGCGCGTGTCGTTGATCGACCACTACCTGCGCAACGGCGACGCCGCCAAGGCCGCCCAGGCGGCGCAGGAGGCCGCCGCCGCTCTGCCGCTCAACGCCGACCTGCTGGAGCGCCTGGCACGCACCCAGCTGGCGTCGGGCGACAAGGCCCAGGCTGCCAAGACCTATACGCGCTTGACGGTGATGGCGCCCACGCGCGCCCAAGGCTGGCTGGGCCTGGCCCAGCTGCGCTTCATGGAGAAGGACGACGCGGGCGCCGAGCGCGAGGTCAAGCGCGCGCTGGAAGCCGAACCGGCCTCTGTGCCGGCCCAGCGCCTGCTGATCCAGCTCGCCGCCCGCCAGGGTCGCGTTGACGAGGCGCTGACCGCCCTGCGCGAGCGCCAGAAGAAGAATCCGCAAGAGGCCTTTGCGCTGATGGCCGAAGCCGAGATCGAGAGCAACCGCCAGCACTACGACGTAGCCATCGCGGCCCTGCGCAAGGCCGTCGCCCTGCGCGAGCCGGCCGACGCCGCACCGCGTCTGTTCTCCGTGCTGATGGCGGCCAAGAAGCGTGACGAGGCGCAGGCCTTCGAGACCCAGTGGGCGGCTGCGCACCCGCAGGACCAGAGCTTCCCGGCAGCCACGGCCGACATCCTGCTGGCCCGCGGCGAACTCGACCCGGCGCTCGGCCGCTATGAAGCGCTGCTCAAGCGCAACCCTGATGCGCTGCCCGTCATCAACAACGTTGCCTGGCTGCGCAGCAAGACCGGCAAGCCCGGTGCGCGCGAACTGGCCGAACGTGGCCTCAAGCTCAACCCCGACTACGCGGCTTTGCGAGACACCTATGCCACCGTGCTGGCCAACGAAAAGGACTTCAGCAAGGCGATCAGCGCGCAGCGCCAGCTCATCAGCGACCAGCCCGACCAGCCGGCCTACAAGCTCAACCTGGCGCAGATCCTGATCCAGTCCGGCGACAAGCCGGCCGCCAAGGCCGAGCTTGAAGGTCTGGCCAAGCTGGGCAAGAAGTTCCCGCAGCAGGCCCAGGTCGAGGCGCTGCTGAAGACGCTCTGATCAGACCGAACCGTAGAAGCCGAAGGCCATGCCCGGCTTTCGGCCAGCGATCAACTCGGCCATCGCATGGCCCGAGCCGGCGCCATGCGTCCAGCCCAGGGTGCCGTGGCCGGCGTTGATCCACAGGTTGCGAGCCTTCCTGCTGCGGCCGATGTAGGGGATGTTGGTCGGCGTGCTGGGACGCAGGCCGGTCCAGTAGTTGGGCTCGCTGGTGTCGGCCACGCCGGGGAAGAGTTCCTCGTAGCGCTTGACCAGGGCGGCGCAGCGCACCCCGGCCGTCGGTGAATCGAGGTTGAGGTCGAAGCCCGACAGCTCGGCCGTGCCGGCGATGCGGATGTGGTCGCCCAGGCGCGAGATGGCGATCTTGCGGGTGTCGTCCAGCAGGCTGACAACACTGGCGGCCTCGGGCTTCTTCAGCCGCAGCGTGGCCGAGTAGCCCTTGGCGGGATAGATGTTCAGGTGCTCGCCGAGGGGCTGAACCAGGGCCGGCGTGTAGGAGCCCATGGCGGCGACGAAGGCATCGGCTTTCAACGTCAGGCGCTCGCCGCTGCGCGTGTGGGCAACCTGCACGGACTCGATGCCGTCGCCCGCACGCTGCAGTCCGAGGATGTCGTGCTCGTACAGGAATTGCGCGCCGCGTTCGGCGCACAGCCGGGCGAGCTTCTGCGTGAAGACCTTGGCGTCACCGCTTTCGTCGCTGGGCGTGAAGGTGCCGCCGAATATGCGGTTGCCGAAGGCCGCCAGCGCCGGCTCGACCTTCAGCACCTCCTCACGGCCCAGCACGCGGCGGTCCACGCCATGSCGGCGCATGATCTCGGCGCCGGCGGCGCCGTTGTCGAAGTCGGCCTGGCTGGAGAAGAAATGCAGGATGCCGCGCTCCAGGCGGTCATATTCGATGCCGGTGCGCGCGACAAGATCCTTCAGCGAGGCATGCGAGTAGCGGCCCAGCTGCACGAGTTCCTCGACATTGCGCTCGAAGGCGGCGTTCGTGCACTGCATCAGGAAGGCCAGGCCCCAGCGCCACTGGTTGGGGTCCAGGCGCGGACGGAACAGCAGCGGCGAGTCGTCGCGCAACAGCCACTTGGCCACCTTGAAGGGTGCGCCGGCATTGGCCCAGGGTTCGCAGAAGCTGACCGAGATCTGCGCGCCGTTGGCGAAGCTGGTCTCCAGCGCGGCGTCCGGCTGGCGGTCGACGACGATGACCTCATGCCCCTCGTCGAGCAAATACCAGGCGGTGGCGATGCCGATGATGCCGGCGCCGAGAACGACGATCTTCATGGCTGTCCTTTTGAGTTCTTAGAGGGGTTGCAGGAGGAGTTGTAAACCCAGCGCGGCCATCAGCACAGCGACGAGGGCATCGATGACCCGCCAGGTGTGGGCGCTGCGCAACCGCGGCGCCGCCGCCGCCGCGCCGAAACCGAGCAGGCCAAACCACATCGCCGACGCCAGGCCGGYCCCGGCCGCGAAGGCGGTGCGCAGCTCGGCCGGCTGGCGCGCACCCAGGCCGCCGAGCAGCACGACGGTGTCCAGGTAGACGTGGGGATTCAGATAGGTGAAGGCAAAAGCGGCCGACAAGGTGGCGCCGAGGCTGGACGCGGCTGTTGCGGCATCCAGCCCGGGGGCGGGACGCCAGGCGCGCCGGGCGGCGAGCAGCGCGTAAATGAGCAGGAAGGCGGCGCCACCGAAGCGAAACACTTCCAGCAGAAGCGGCTGGCCCTGGATCAGCGCACCGAGGCCGAAGACGCCCAGCGCAATCAGCAGCCAGTCCGACAGCGTGCAGACCGCGACGACGGCGCCGACGTGTTCCCGCTTGAGGCCTTGGCGCAGCACCAGCGCGTTCTGGGCGCCAATGGCCAGGATGAGGCCGGCGCCCATGGCCCAGCCCTGCGCAAAGACGGCGGGCGCGGTTGCAGAGGCCAGAGCGGAAGCGGGCATCGGCGGATTCTCTGCATCGGCAGGCAATTCAAGAAGTGTCATTCATATTATTGGCCATACATTAGCAGTGCTAATGAATGACTTCGATCACGCCGCGCTGGACTGCCTGGCCGCCCTGGCCGACGAGCAGGGCTTCGAGCGTGCCGCCCAGCGCCTGTCGATCACGCAGAGCGCCGTGTCGCAACGCTTGCGGTCGCTGGAGGCCCAGGTCGGCCAGCCGCTGGTGGTGCGCTCGCGGCCGCTGCGGCTGACGGAGGCGGGCAAGGTGCTGCTGCGCTTTGCCCGGCAGTTGCAGGCGCTGCGCGTGGATGTGGCACGAGAACTGGGCGAGCGCGTCGCGCCGCAATCGCGCCTGGCCATTGCCGTCAACGCCGACAGCCTGGCGACCTGGGTGCCCGCAGCGCTGGACGCGCTCGTGCAGCGGGGCCTGCGTGAGGGCTATGGGCTGGAGCTCGTCGTCGACGACCAGGACTTCACCCACGACAGCCTGCGCCAGGGCGCGGTGCTCGGCTGCATGTCCACAGTGGCCGAGGCGCTGCAGGGCTGCCGGGTGCAGGCCCTGGGCGTCATGCGTTATGTGGCAGTGGCCAGCCCGGGTTTCCTGGCGAGCCAGTTGCCCGAAGGTTTGCACGCCGGCAACTTCGCCGACACCCCGTTTCTCGTCTTCAACCGCAAGGACGACACGCAGGTGCAATGGGTGTCACAGGCCTTCGGCGTGCGCGGACCAAGGCTGCGCGAACGCTTTGTGCCGTCCAGCGAAGCCTATGTGCGCGCCGCCGCCATGGGTTGGGGCGTGGGCGTGGCGCCCGAGATCCAGGTTCGCGCCCTTGTCGAAGCCGGCCAGCTCGTCGTGCTCAGGCCGGAGATCGGCGTCGACGTGGCGCTGTACTGGCACCAATGGCAGTTGCAAGGGCGGGGCGCCCTGCTGGATCAGATCGGCCAGGCCCTGGCGGACGGCGCCAAGCTTGCGCTGGGCTGATCAGCGAGTGGCCGTCACTGGAGCCGATGCGGCCGTTGTCGGTGCTGCCACCTGGGCGAGCATCAAGTTGGTGCCGCCCTGTTCGGGATGTATGGCACTCGCCATCCACAACGTACAGACGAGCACGGTGGCAATCAGGCCGCTGGCGACCCACTTCAACAGTTCTGAACTCATGCAAAAAGCCGGGGGGCTTGGAGGTGGGGCAGCTTAAGCGCCGGACCCTGCGAACCTATCCTGAGCTCTAGGGAGGCGCAGAAAAGAATTGCAAAAGCGCAACGCTCCCCTCGGATCGGGGGCATCGGCCCGCAGACCCCATCAACACTGGGAAAAACAGGGGTTGCCCCTGTGCGGAAATGCCTGGCGAGGCAATATTTACTCACAGATGGGGGGTTCGGTTGTCACATGAATCCCGCACACTGGGTTCACGGTGCTGATGTTGTTGTCGGCCCGTCAAGCCAATGAGGTCTGCCATGCGATTCGTTCCAGCGCTGCGCTTCTTCCGCCGAGACGTCGCTGCGCGCAGCGAGCCGGATCCCGCCGACCTCGGCACCGCCTTCGGCCTGGATGCCTGCCTGGACGGCGTGGGCGTCAGCGAATATCGCAGCCAGCCGCCCAGTGATTTCCTCGAATCCCAGTCGTCTGTCGCGATTCAGGAATCGCCGCTGAGCTGGTTGTCGCGCCGAACGGCTTAGAGTTTCGGAATCCGAATCCGGCTCACCATCAACGAGCCGGATAGCGCGAACATCAGCACCAGCGGGTGCAACTTGAAGCCCGCCAGCCACCAGACGCCACCCCATAGCGCGTCACCGATGGCCCCCTGAACCGCGGCCACCCACAGCACAGCCACAAGCAGCATGGACGTCGGAATCGGCGTGCCCTCGAAATACGCCACCTTGTCCGAGCCTGCGCTGAGTTTTTCCGCCGTCACGTTGTAGCGCGCCAGCCGGCTGACGCCGCAGGCGACGAAGAACACCAGCACGATGCGGTCATACAGCCCCTGCATGCCGCAGCCGTAGGCGATCGCCGCGGGCGCGACGCCGAAGGAGATCACGTCGGCCAGGGAATCCAGCTCGCGGCCCAGGGCCGAGCTCTTCTGGCGCCAGCGCGCAATACGGCCGTCCAGCACGTCGAAGGCCAGCGCCAGCGGAATCAACGCACAGGCGTATTGCAGATGTTGGCGCTCGCCGGTCTGCAGGAAGCTCATCACGGCGAACAGGGCGCCCATGCCGGCGCAGGCATTGCCGAGGGTGAACCAATCGGCGAGATGGAACTCGCGGATCATCGAAAAGGGCTTGGGTTTTTCCATCAGGACCTCCTCCTCAACGCTGCTCCAGCGGATCGATGTCGTCGCGCCGGGACGGGCTCGCAGGCGGCCGGCTGACCGCTTTCACGACGAGATGAGGCACGAGCAGATGCAGTGGCATGCGAAGGTAATGGCTGCGAACGAAGAGCGCAAACTCGGCAACGCGCGTGCCCGGCGCCATCGAGCCGCGGTGGGCGCTGGTCAGGGCCCGCCTCAGCAAGCCCTGCATCAGCCAGCGCAACAGAGGGCCGGGGCGGGCAGGGCAGCGCTCCAGCACATCCTCGGGGACGGGTGTGTGCAGATGGCGCCGGCACAGGCAAAGGGCATAGAACAGCGGCCGGCCCAGCGACAGGGTTGCGGCGCGCGCCAGCAAGGTGTTCCAGAAGCCAGGCTCGACAGCATGGCGGCGCAACAGGCTGTCGAGATCACTGAGGTCGCGCAGGCCGTGCCCCCATTCGCCCTCGTGCATCAGATGCGTCGCGCTGTGCAGGATCTGGTCCGGCGCCGACGGCAGGCTGAAACGCGGGAATTCCGTGACCGGCTGGGCGGCCGCCAGAAGCGGTGCGCTGTGGGTTTTGATGCGCGCCGTCAATGGCAGGATGGTGTGGTGCAGGTCGAGGTTGGTCTGGCGGCGCAGGTGCACCATCGGCGGTAGCTCGTGCATCCATCGTCGGTAGTAGCGTTCATCGTAGGCTGTCCCCGCAGCACTGGCCCAGCCACCGAGCATCAGCRCCGCCTCCGCCTCGTCGAGCTGCTCACGCGGCACCAGGATGTCGATGTCCGAGAACAGCCGGCCCGGGGCTGGCGGCAGGTCGCCGGCGACATAGGCCGCGCCCTTGAGCAGCATCACGGGGCCGGGGAGGCTTGCCAGATCGCGGGACAGCAGCACCAGCTCCCAGCGCACGGCGCGCCGCTGTTCCTGGGAAACGCCCAGCAGCGCGCGCATCTGGCGGCGCACGGGCAAGGGCAGTGAGCGCTCGACGCCCGCCTCACGGGCCAGCGCACCCAGCCGGGCCAGCAAGCCGGCCGACACGGCCTGGCGCAGCAGCAGGTCCCAGGTCGCTTCGCCATGGGAAGCCATGAACGCCGGCTCGCGCAAGGAGCGCAGCAGCGGTTCCCATGCCGGCGTCATGACTTCAGCCCGTCAAGCGTGGCCAGCCCTTCCGCCAGGTCGGAGTAGCAGAAATCCCAGCACCCGCACGAATCGATCAACGCCGCCGTCAGCTCGAAACCCGCCCGGCCCAGCATGCTGTAGTTGAACGCATGACCGGCCAGCCGTTCGAAGGCCTGGGCCTTGGGCACCGGCGCCAGCTGCGTCGGCGCGCCGGCGTGCCAGCGCGGAAAGATCAGCTGCGTAGGCCGCGCCTGCTGTTGCTGGCCGGTCACGCTGGCGGCCGACGCGCGCAAATGGGAGACCGTGCCCTTGTGCGTGTCGCGGGCCGCCTCACCCAAGACGGCCTGCGGGGAGAAGCGGCGGATGATGGCGATCGACTGGTTCTTCAGGCTGACCGGACGGGCCAGCGGTGCGACCTGCCCGTCATCGCGGTCGATCATGGCCATCTCGTCAGAGAGCAGCCGCCAGCCCGACAGCATCAGCGCGGCCGTCAGCGTGCTTTTGCCGGCACCGGGGTCGCCCGGCATGACGAGGCATTGGCCGTCTTTCTCGAGTACCGCCGCGTGGAAGAGCAGGTAGTGATTCGCCTGGCTGGCCAGGCACCAGTTCATGCCCCATTCCAGCAGAGCGAAGGCGTGGTTGGCAGGCAGCGGCAGAAAGGGGCTGTGCTGATCCAGCCGGAATTCCACCTGGGCGCCAAGCCAGCGCCGCAGCCCGGTGACAGGCTGCACATGCACGTGGAAGTCGGCGATGCCGCCCTCGGGTTCCAGCTCGAAATCCGCGTACAACGCCGCCAGGCCCGCCGCCACGGGCGGGCAGCTGCTGTGGATGCGGTAGGCGAAGGGGCCAGTCCTGAGCGTCAGGCCGTCGTGCAGCCGTTGGCCAAGTTCCGCCGGGGCCAGCATGCCCAGCGTCAGCATCGCTGGACCAACAACAGCTGTTCGAGCTGTTGCAGCACATCGGCGGTCATTTCCGAATCGGCATCCATCAGCGCAGCCAGTTCGTCGAACTCCGCAGGCGGCTGCTCGGCGAGGCGTCGCAGGGCGGGTACCAGCCAGGCGGCGAGGCGATGGGTGTCGTTGGACAGCGCGTGATGCACGAGGCAGTCGTCACCCCAGGCCCTGATCGACAGATCGGCCCCGTAAGTGAGTGCCCATCGAGGCGTTGGCACTGGATCGGTGGAGGTCACGGAGTGGCTGCAGAAAGACTTCGGGCGTCGCTACGGACGCCCGAAGTGTCACACCGACGGTGCCGGCCGCTCAGGAGTACAGGCTCTGGAAGTAAGCCATGACCTGGTTGGCGTCCCAGGAGACCGTCGTATTGACCTGGTATTTGCCGCCCAGCGGGCAGACGGCATTGAACATCTTGATGGCTTGGGCGACCGTGATCGGGTAGTCGGTACCGACGTTCAGTGCATTCAGGATGGTCGCCACGGTGGCGCGGCCCAGCGCGTAGATCATCGTGTCGTTCTGGCCGCCGGGCGAATTCAGCACCTGCAGCAGGGTGGCCTTGCTCGTGCACAACCCGAACGCCGAATCGCGGTAGCCATAAACATTGCAGGCCGAGGACTCAGCCTTGTAGCGGAAGGCGTCCATCAGTGTCTGGCCACCGCTGATGAAGCCTCCGAAGACGGTGCCCTTGTTGCCGCCGAAGCTGCAACTCGCCGTGGGCAGCGTGCCCTTCAGCGTGCCGGCCGGCCAGGTGCTTGCGTTCTTCCAGTAGCCGGGCGACTTGCCGAGGAGCTTGCAGTCCGCCTTGCCAGGCCGCGGCGACGCATTGCCGGACATCTGGCCCGACACGGTGCAGTTGTAGGCCTGGCTCGCCAGCGCCGGTTTGCTCAACAGGCTGCCCAGCACGACCGGCGTGGCCGCGCCCGCTTGGGCAAAGCGTCGGCGCGACGCGTTCATCCGGGTCGAGGTCGGCCGGCCGGCGGACGCGTCGACGGAGGCCGGCACCTTGGGCGTCGACTGCGGGTCGTTGATTTGGCGTTCGCTCATGACAGTGTGCCTCGTGGATCCGTTTTTGGGTTGCACCAGACTAGGGCACAACTCGCTCTGGGCGTCAGAGCGGGCCGATGCTAATAGGGGGCTCGGCGGTTTGGATGGCAGTGTTTCACACAAAGCCTTTTGGGGGTCATCTGGCGCCCCCTTGATTGGGTGGGCCTGAATCAGGGACTTAGAGGGCGGCTGACGAAAACGTGTCACATGTCTTCAGATCGCCCGCTTCCAGGCCGCGCTTGAACCAGCGAACACGCTGCGCGCTGCTGCCGTGGGTGAAGCTTTCGGGCACGACGGCGCCCCGGGAGCGCTTTTGCAGGGTGTCGTCGCCGATCTGGGAGGCGGCGTTCAGCGCCTCCTCGATGTCGCCTTGCTCCAGCCAGCCTTTGCTGCGCTGCGACAGATTCGCCCAGACACCGGCAAAGCAGTCCGCCTGCAGCTCCAGCTTGACGCTCATGGCGTTCGCCTCGCGCTCGGAGACGCGGCCGCGGGCGCGATCCAGCTTTTCGGTCGTGCCCATCAGGTTCTGCAGGTGGTGGCCGACCTCGTGGGCGATGACATAGGCCTGGGCGAAGTCGCCCGGCGCGCCCAGGCGCTGTCGCAAGGTGTCGTAGAAGCCCAGGTCGATGTAGACCTTGCGGTCGGCGGGGCAGTAGAACGGGCCCATGGCGGCCTCGCCGGTGCCGCAGCCGGTGGGCCAGCGGTCGCGGAAGATGACAAGCTTGGGAGCGGGGTATTGCTGGCCTGCGCGTTGGAAGTAGGCGCCCCAGACGTCTTCGGTATCCGCCAGTACCTTGCTGACGAATACCGCACCCGGATCCTTRGGGTGTTGCTCGGCCGGCGCGCCCGGCTGGACCTGCGGCGCAGCGCCGCCCCCGCCGTCGAGCAGCCCGAGCACCGTCAGCGGGTTGATGCCGAAGGCCCAGGATGCCAGCAGGGCGATGACGACACCGCCCAGGCTCAGGCCGCGCCCGCCGATGGGCAGGCCACCACCCCCGCTGCTGCTGCCACGGACATCTTCGACGTTGTCGCTCTCACGCTGGCCATCCAACTTCATGCTGTCTCTCCTGCTGATCGGGCAATCCTACGGCCCATGACCGCCAAAACGCAGTCCGTCGCCTCTCGCGGGCGTCGCACCGGCCGGCTGGACACACTGCCGCCGCATCGCCGAACCAGGAGCCCCCATGAAACGCCTCGCCCTGCTGACCCTTGCCGCCGCCCTTGCCACCAGCAGCTTTGCCGGCGACAACGACTGGCATCTGCGCATCAAGAAGGAATCCGACGGCTGGACGGCCCACTTCAGCGGTCCCATCGACTACGGCAGCGGCAAGAACCGCATCAAGGGCTCGGGCGTCAAGGTCGAGAAGGCGCGCGCCCTCGGCAGCTTCAGCAAGCTGCGCATCGACGGCCCCTTCGACGTCAAGCTGACCCAGGCGGGCAGCGACCAGGCCACGGTGGTTGCCGACGACAACATCGAGCCGCTGGTGGAGACCGTTGTCGAGGGCGATGCCCTGGTGGTGCGCATGAAACGCGACGCCGGCTTCACGACGCGTTCCGCGCCGACGGTGCGCGTCGACGCCCGGGCCCTGCAGTCCATCGCCATCAATGGCTCGGGCGACCTGGCCGTGGAGCGCTTCAAGGCCGACAGCCTCAGCCTGAACGTCATCGGCTCGGGGGATGTGCATTTCGGTGCCGTCGAGCTGAAGGACCTGAGCGTCAGTATCAGCGGCTCGGGCGATGTGCGCCTGGCCGGCCGGGCGGACCAGCAGAGCTGGACGGTCAGCGGTTCGGGCGATGTTGACGCGCGCTCCCTTGCCGGCCGCGCAGCCCGAGTCAACATCAACGGTTCGGGCGACGTGTCTGTCGGGGTGACGGAACAGCTGGACGTCCAACTGAGCGGTTCCGGCGACCTGAGCTACGCCGGACGGCCGCAGTTGCGCCAAAGCGTCAGCGGCTCGGGCGAGATCAGCCGCCGCTAGAGCGCGACGGCCCAGGCCCCTCAGAATGGGGCCGTGAACCCCAACGACCTCTGGTGGCAGACGCTGGCCGATGGCCCGCTGCTGCTGGCCCTGTTTGATGCGGGCGAATGCCTGCGGCAAGCCAATGCGGCCTATCGACAGGCCTGGGGGCTGGCTGCCGATGCATCGCCGGGCTGGCTCGAGATGGTCGAGGCCGCCCAGCGGGCCGGCGTCGGCCCGGCCGACGTGCCGGAGCGCCGCAGCCGCATGGCGCAGCGAGGCTATGAACAGGCCTGGCGCGACGGCCGGCGCCTCTGGTGGGTGGAGCAGCGCATGCCAGACGGCGGCCTGGCGCTGACCGGCGTGGACATCAGCGCGCTGGCGGGGCCGCGGCCTTTGACGGGCCAGTTGCTGTCGGCTCAGGCCGGCCGCGAACTGCTGCAGGCTCTGCTGGCCGACCCGCGCGCCTGGCCCTTGTCCGTGGCGACGTTGGCACCCGAGGCCGATCCGGCCGAGCTGCTGGCGCGCACCCGTGGCGAGGATGGCTGCATGCGCCTGGACGACGGGCGGCTGCTCGTCATGCTGCCGTCCACTGGGCCAGCCCAGGCCGCGGCGCTGGGCGAGCGCCTCGGGGCATTGACGCTCACCGAGGCCATCTGGGGCGAATCGGCAGCGGCACTGATCGTCAGGGCTTGAGCTTCAGGTCCCGGCCTTGAGCCTGGGCCGGCGCGGGCAAGCCGGCGATGGCGGCCAGCGTGGGCGCCAGATCGGCAATTTCGACGCGTTCTTTCACCTCGCCCTGGCCGACATAGCCCGGACCCCAGAACAGCAGGGGCACATGGGTGTCGTAGTCGTAAGGGCTGCCGTGGGTGCTGCCACCAGGCCGGTAGCTGAAGATCCAGTTGCGCTTCAGCACGATCTGCAACTGCGCGGCGCGCGTCGGATCGAAGGACTTGCGCATGGCTTCCAGGTAGGGGGTGGTGCGGTCGTCACCCAGCAACTGCTCGCGGGTGAAGACGGTGGCCACGCCGGGCAGCTTCAGCAGTTCCTCGCGGGCGGCAGCCTGGACGTCAGCGAACTTCAGGCCCTTGTCGGCGGCCAGCTTCTCGTCCAGCAACAGACCGGAAGCGGAAAAGTCGCGTGCCAGCCTGTCGACGCCAAAGCGTGCCGACAGGGCGGTATTGACGACCGCCAGTGACGGCGAGCTGTTGAAGCGGCCGGCATCGCGGCCCTGGGTGGCCGCCCATTCCGGCGTATCGGTGAAGCCGTGGTCCGCCGTCAGCGCGAGTACATAGTTGCCGGCACCGACTTCCTTGTCGAGGAATTGGAAGAAGGCCTGCAGATGGCGGTCCAGATGCAGGGTGTGGTCGTGCGACAGCCGCGACTCGGGGCCGAAGGCATGGTTGATGTAGTCGTGGCTGGACAGGCTGACCGACAGGATGTCCTGCACACCGCGCTGGCCGAGCTTCTCGTTCGTGATGGCGGCGCGCGCGAAGGCCAGCGTTAGCTCGTCGCCGAAGGGCGAGGCCAGCAGGCCGCCGTAGAAGCGCGGGCCGGGGCCGTCCATCTTGTCGCCGATGACGGCCGGCAGCTTGTTGCCGTTGCCGCTGGCGATCTGCCAGGACTGGCCGTCAGGCACGGAGCGGGCGTAGGCCGCCTCCGGGAGAAGGGGAGCCCAGGTCTTCTTGAAGAAGGCGTCGGCCGGGTTGGTGGCGTTGAAATCCTTCACCCATTGCGGATGGGCCTGCATGTAATAGGTGCTGGAGGCGAAACGGCCCGTCTCCGTCATGTACATATACGCCGTGCCCTTGTGGCCGGCCGGCAGGATGGCGCCGCGATCCTTGCCCGAGATGCCGATGACCTTGGACGCCGGCGAACCCGTGCGCAGCACGTCGCCCAGGGTCTCGACCTTGAGGTTGCGCGGGCTGGTGCCGGCCAGCGGCGCGGTCGGGCTGTCGATGTACTGGTAAGCCACGTCGCCGGTGTTGTAGACCTGGGCGCCGGTGGCGGGGTCGCGCCATTCGTTGCTGATGATGCCGCTGCGCTGTGGATAGGCGCCGGAAAGCATCACCGAGTGGCCGGCTGCCGTCACCGTGTGGCCATGGCCGTAGTGGGCCTGCGAAAACCAGCGCCCATGGTCGAGGAAGCGGGCGAAGCCGTCAGGTGCCAGCTGGTCCCGGTAGCCCGTCACCTGGCGCATCGGCAGGCCGTCGATGACGACCAGGACGAGGAGCTTGGGGTTTTTTTGCGGCGCCACGGCCGGCGGCGCCGTCGTTGCGCAGGCGGACAGGGCAGCGGCGAAGGCCAGGCTCAGCAGGCGACGGCGAGTGTGCAACATGACGTTTTCGTGACAGTGGGTCCGCAAGCTTACGTCGTCACAATGTCTGGCTTGTAAACGCCATGGCCGAACCGGACACCTTCGACCCCACCCATGCGCTGGACGGCTGGCGTCCGCCCGCGCCTGTGCCCGTGCCGCTGCAGGATCTGGCGCTCGGCGCGTTGCTGCGGGGCGACGGCAATGGGCAGGGCAGTGAGCCGCTGCTTCCTCTCGTCAGGGCTGAAACCGTCAACTTCGACCCCACGCATCTGCTGGACGGCTGGCGCCCGCCCGCTCCGGCGCCCTTGGACCTGGAACTCAGGTCCCTGGTGCGCGCGGGCCGCAGCGGGCCCGACGAGGCCAAGAAGGCGCGACTGAAGGCGCGTGGCTACGAGATGCTGGACGTTGAGGACATCGAGTTGCCCGAGGCGCCGCCGCCGCGCATCGCCGTCGAGCTCCTGGTTCGGGAAGTCTCGCCCGCGCCACCGCTTGCCGAGGCCGAGTTCGTGCCGCCGCCTGTGAGCGAGGTGCCGCCTGCGCCGCCGGTCGAGGGGCCATGGCCCCTCTTCGAAGCCGAAGCACAGGTCCTTGAGGAAATGGCCTCGGTGCCCGCCGAGCCCGACGCTGTCGACTCGCCTGGAGCGCCGCCGCTTTTCGCCGCCGAAGCGGCATGGCTTGATCTCCGGTTCGAGCCGCCTCAGATCGTTGAGGACGATGAAGCGTTGGCGGAGYCGCCACCCGCAACTGCGGTCATGCATGGCGGCGAAGCGCTCGCAGCGCCCTCGTCGGACGTGGGTGCCGCCGCGCTGATGGCAGACGTTGAAGCGCCCGAAGTGTTCGCGCCGGAATCAACGCCGTTCATCGACATCGCCGAGTCGATCGACGAGCCGCTGCAGCCCGCTGCCGCGCAGGCGCCTGAGTCGTTGAGCGCGCCGCTGCCAACAGCGCCTGCCCTTGTGGAGGACGCTGAGCCGCTCGAAATTCCGCCACCTGCTGCGGTCGAAGCGGCAGTGTTGGACCCGGAGCCGCCGACGGTCGAGCCCGAGCCCGAACCGCTCATCGAACCCGTCGAGCTGCCCGACGAGCCGCTGCAGCCCGCAGTCGCGCAAATGCCTGAACCGCCACCCGCGCCGCCGCTGTCCACGCCCGCCGTCGCGGAAGACGCCGGGCCGCTCGACACGCCGCCGGCCACCGTCGAAACGCCGGTACTGGATTTCCGCGCACCGCCCCCTGCCGTCGTCGAAGCGCCGGTGCTGGACTTCCGGGCCCCGCCGCCACCGCCCGAGCCGGACCCGCAGCAGGTCCTCGACGACATCGAGCTGCCCAAGGTGGTGCCCCTGCCCACGGCCGTCGAGGCACCGGTGCTGGACATGCAGGCCCTTGCCTCGCGCAGCGAACCCGACCCGCGGCTGGTTGCTGAGTGGCAGCCGCAGGCCTGGACGGCGTTGACGCAGCACGTGGCCGATGCCAGTACCGAGGTGTCGCAGACGGCGCATGGCCTGCACGTGGAAAACCATGCAACGCAGTGGCTCTGCGCCCTGTGGCCGCCCCAGGACAAGCAGCCGGCACTGCTGGCGCGCTGGCCTGAGATGGTCACTCTCGTCGGCGCGGCGACGAGAGTCGATGCCTTGGCGTCCTTGCTGGAGGCACTGCCCACCGAGGCGGCGTTGTGGCCGGCCGAGTTGGAGGCGGACTGGGGGCTGGTGGCGGAACTCGTGCTGCGTCAGGACACGGGCCTGCGGCCGACTCACGCGCAGGTGCTGCGCGAGTTCGTGGAAGCGGAGCGCCGCGCCAACCTGGCGCGCCTGAACGCCGGCTACCAGACCCAGGGCCGTGTCGCCCGGCGCAAGCCATGACGAGTGGCCAGGCGCCGTTGCTGGAGGTGGCCGATGGCGTGGCGCGCATCACGCTGCGCCGGCCACGCCAGGCCAATCGTCTGGCTGTGGACGACCTCGACACCCTCGGCGGCTTCATCGAGGCGGTGCATGCGAACGATGCCGTGCGTGTGCTGGTCCTGGCCGGCGAAGGCAGGCATTTTTGTAGTGGCTTCGACCTCGGCGCCCTGGGCGCCGTCGATGCGGGCGCGCGCTTCGGGGAACTGGCCGATGCACTGGAGGCCGTGCGGCCCATCACGATTGCGCGCCTGCATGGCGGTGTCTATGGCGGCGCCGCCGATCTGGCCCTGGCCTGCGACTTCCGCCTCGGCGTGCCGGCCGTCGAGATGTTCGTGCCGGCGGCGCGCATCGGGCTGCATTTCTATGCCGGTGGCCTGCAGCGCTTCGTCGACCGACTGGGTCTCGCCACCGCCAAGCAGGTGCTGCTGGCTGGGCGCACGCTGGACGCCGCCGCCCTCCTTGGCTGCGGCTATCTGGACCAGTTGCTGCCCGACGTCGCAACGCTGGACGCCGCGCTGCAGGCTCTGGCCGACGAACTGCAGGGCATGGCGCCCCTGGCCCTGCTGCCGATGAAGCAGCACCTGAACGCGATCGCCGCCGGCCGACTCGACGCCAAACAGCTGGCGGCCGACATCGTCAAGGCGCGCGATTCGGCCGATCTTGCCGAGGGTCAGGCGGCCTGGGCGGGCAAAAGACCAGCGCGATTCAAGGGGGGTTGAAAGCCCTAGGCCGGGGCTTTCGCCACATCGTGGAAAATACGGGGCCTGCGCGCCTGCCTGGCGCCCCTCTTTACACACTCTTCGACAGGACCAGCGTGGCCAAAGAAACCACCAAGACCACCATCGAAGCGGATGGTCTGCGCTACCGCTCCAAAGCTCCCGGTTCGCCCTTCGCGGCAACCTCGTCTTTCGGCGCAGCAACGATGTCTTGCTTCCTTTGCGGCAAGCACCGCCCCCGAGCCATGCTCAAGTCCAAGAAGCTGTTGGGCAAGTCGCAGCCCGTCTGCTCGCCTTCTTGCAAGGAACTCGATGCGCAAATAGCAGCCAAATAGGGCTGTCAGCCCCTCACCTCGCGTGAGGGCCATGAACGACCCAGCGCCGCCACGGCCTCGACCGCCGTGGCGGCGCTTTTTGCATTCAGCCTTGGCGGAAGCAGCGGCCGCAGACGGAACGGTAGCGCGCGTTGCCGCCGATCTCGACCTGGGCGCCCTCGGTGACCTTGCGGTTGTTGGCGTCCACACGCATGTTCATCGTCGCCTTGCGGCCGCAGTCGCAGATGGTCTTCATCTCGTCCATCTCGTCGGCCAACGCCAGCAACGTGGCCGAACCGGGGAAGAGTTCACCCTGGAAATCCGTGCGCAGGCCGTAGCAGATGGCCGGCAGATTGCGCAGATGCGCCAATTCGTGCAGTTGCTGCACCTGGTGCTTGGACAGGAACTGCGCCTCGTCGACCAGCAGGCAGGCGATGCCCGGCCCGTCTTCGTTCTGGCCGACCAGGGCCAGGAAATTGGTGGTCTCGTCGAATTGCTCGGCCTCACGCTTCGGGCCGAGGCGCGACGTGACGAAGCCGTGGCCATAGCGGTCGTCCAGGCGAGCCGTGAAGATGCGCACCCGATGGCCGCGTTCCTCGTAGTTGTGTGCCACCTGCAGCAAGGCGGTGGATTTGCCGGCATTCATCGCGGCGTAGCGGAAAAAAAGCTTGGCCATGTCGTCTTCTGGAGCGGAGCGGCATTGTCCTCGCTCGCTTACCCCGCAGATCGGGGTAGGGAAAGCCCGCGATTTCGGCCTTTGCTGGCGGCAACCGCGGGCTTGCGAGATGGCGTTGTCATCTTCGCCGTGCGTCAATTCACGTTTCGTCCCGACCTGTCTGAAGAATGAGCAAAGACACCGTCACCGCGGTCCGCCAGGATGGCTTGCGCTACCAGTCGAAAATCGGCGGTTCGCCTTTCCTTGGAAGCGGCCACACCCGCTCCTGCTTCAAATGCGGCAAGCATCGTGCGCCGGCCAGCCTGCAGTCCATCCGACTGCTTGGCCGCAACGAGGTAGTCTGCAAGCCCAACTGCAAGGCCGAGCCCTAAGGGGCCTCTGTCGGCTGGGTGCGCTTGCCGCACCCTATGACGCCCGCCATTGACGGCGCTGGACCGGTTGCATAGCATGATATGCATATCGGTTGAGCGGAGCTCGTCATGGTCGAGGATGTCGTCAAGGAACTGGGCCACCTGAGCCTGGGCACTCGCCTCAAGCGCATCGGCGAGACGCTGCAGGCGCAGACCCAGGCCGTGCTGGTGGCGCATGGCTTTGAGCAGCCGGCCGCATGGTTTCCGCTGCTGGCGGCGCTGGACCGGCTGGGGCCGCTGAGCGTTGGCGAGCTGAGCCAGGCCGTGGGCGTCAGCCAGCCCGTCATCACGCGTTCACTGCGCGGGCTGGAAGACGAAGGCCTCATCGGCTCGGAGGCGTCGGAGCAGGACCGGCGGATACGCCGCATCGCGCTGAGCAGGAAGGGGCAGGGTCTCGTCGAGCGGTCGCAGCGTGAGGCCTGGCCGGCCATCGAAGCGGCCGTCGCGCAGGCCTGCGCGGGGCTGGAAGGCGACCTGCTGGCCCAGCTTGCGGCGCTGGAAGACGCGCTGATCGAAGCGCCGCTGATGCAGCGAGGGCCGGCATGAACGAACTCGACCGACCCGTCTGGGCCARCCTGCAGCACCAGCCGCATTGGGGCGTGGGTGACGAGAAGGCGCGACGCTTCAAGGCCGATATCAACCGCTTTGCTGCGACACCCAACGAAAGCGCCGCCAGCCTGGCCGCGCTCGCCGCCCTCGTGCAGCCGGGCGATGACGCCGTCTTCCTGGCCCAGGTGCCACCCATCGTCGTGCCGCCGGGCTTGATCGCAGTGAAGGAAGCGCTGGGCGTGCAGATGGTGGCGACGCAACCTTTGACGGCAGACGGAGACTTGCAAGTCCTCGGCGATGCCGATGCCGCCGAGATGCTGGCCCTGGCCACGTTGACCGAGCCCGGGCCCTTCCTGCCGCGAACCCACACCATGGGCCGCTTCATCGGCATCCGCATCGACGGCCGGCTGGCGGCGATGGCCGGCGAGCGCATGCGCTTTGCCGGCCATGTCGAGGTCAGCGGTGTCTGCACCCACCCCGACTTCCGCGGTCGGGGCCTGGCGCGCCGGCTGTCGGCCGCGGTGACGGCCGACATCCAGCGTCGCGGCGAGCAGGCTTTCCTGCACGCCTGGACGATCAACACCGCCGCAATCGTGCTCTACGAGAGCCTGGGTTTCGTCAAACGCGCCACGGTCAATATCGCGGTGCTGAAGCGCCAGCCAGCTTGAAGGGCGCCTCACTCCAGCCGCCGCCCAGCGCGCGGATCAACCCGACCGTGGCCTGGTACTGAGCCGAGCGCACCTGCAGCGCGGCCCGCTTGTTGGCGAGCTCACTGCGGCGCGCGTCCAGCAGTTCCAGCTGGCTGACCAGGCCGTTGCGGTAGCGCGTGTCCGACAGCTTCAGCGCCTGGCCGGCCGCGCTGACCGCACGCGCATTGGCCTCGCCCTGCTGCTGCAGCAGCGTCAAAGCACCGAGCTGGTCTTCAACGTCCTTCAGCGCCAGCAGGAACTGCTCGCGGAAGGCAATCGCCGAGCCATCGAGCTGGGTCTTGGCTGCGTTGACACCCGCCTCGCGGCGGCCGCCGTCAAAGATGGGCAGCGCGGCCAGCAGGCCGACGCCCCAGGTGCTGGCGCCACTCTTCAGCAGGTTGGACAGCTCGCTCGACACGCCGCCGCCCTGGGCCGTCAGTGACAGGCTGGGCCACCAGGCGGCCTGGGCGACGCCGACGCGGGCCTGCGCGGCCTGCAGTTGGCTGCGTGCGGCGGCGAGGTCGGGGCGTCGTTGCAGCAGCTCGCTCGGCAAGCCGGCGGGTACGGTGGGCAGGGCAGTGGCCCACGCGGTGGGCGCGAGTCGGAAGTTGGAGGCCGGCTCGCCCAGCAGCACGGCCAACGCAGTTTCAAGCTCCAGGCGGCGGCGGTCCAGGGCCAGCGCCTCGGCCTCGTTGGCGGCCAGCTCGGCGCGCACGCGAGCCAGGTCCAGGTCGGCGACGTCGCCAGCGCGGGCGCGCTTCTCGGTCAGCGACAGCGTCTCGCCATAGGCCGCAACGGTGCCCCTGACGATCTCGCGCTCGGCATCCAGGGCACGCAGCGCCAGGTAGCCGCGCGCAACATTGGCCTGCACCAGCAACCGGGCGTCGGCCAGCAGCTGTTCGCGGGCGAGCACGTCCAGCGCGCTGGCATTGCGTTCGTGCAGCARGCGGCCGCCCAGGTCCAGTTCATAGGCCAGGTTCAGGCCGGCGTTGTACTGCGTGAGGCCGCGCGCCCCGGGGTCGGCCGCACGGCCGGCGCCGGCGGCGACGCCGAGCTGCGGCAAGCGTGCCGCCTCGGCACCGCCCAGCGCCGCACGAGCCTGGGCCAGGCGGTTGGCTGCCGCTTGCACGCTGGTGTTGGCGGCCATCGCGCGGCCGACGAGCTCTTCCAGCACGGGGTCGGCAAAGGGCTGCCACCAGCTGGCGGTCAGCGCAGGTGCGTCGTTTGCAGACGTGGCCTTGTAGGCGCCAGGTGCCTGCGGCAGCTGGGCCGGGTCGACCGTGCCGACCGACGCGCAGCCGGCCAGCAGCAGCGCTGCAAAAAGTGGGGTCAGGTTCAATTTCATGATGTTGATCACTTTCCTCGTTGCGGCAGGGCGTCGATGACGGGCTGCGTGGGTGCGGCAGGAGCGGCGACCTGGCCACCGTGGTGGCGCAGCGGTGCATTGCCGGTGACGCGGCGCACGATGACGTAGAACAGCGGCGTCAGGAACAGGCCGAACAGCGTCACGCCGATCATTCCGGCGAACACCGCGATGCCCATGGCCTGGCGCATTTCGGCGCCGGCGCCGGTGGACAGCACCAGGGGCAGCACGCCCATGACGAAGGCCATTGACGTCATCAGGATGGGACGCAGTCTGAGCCGCGCCGCCTCCAGCGCGGCCTGCATCGGCGTTCTGCCGGCGAACTCCAGCTCACGGGCGAACTCGACGATCAGGATGGCGTTCTTCGCACTCAGGCCCACCAGCACGATGAGGCCGATCTGCGTGAACACGTTGTTGTCGCCATGGCTGAGGTACACGCCCGTCATCGCCGCCAACAGGCCCATGGGCACGATGAGCAGGATGGCGATGGGCAGGGTCAGGCTTTCGTACTGCGCGGCCAGCACCAGGAACACCAGCAGGATGGCCAGCGGGAAGACCCACGCACCCGAGTTGCCGGCAATCTTTTCCTGGTAGGTCAGGTCGGTCCACTCGTAACCGATGCCCGGGGGCAGGGTCTCGGCGGCGATGCGTTCTACCGCGGCCTGGGCCTGGCCCGACGAGAAGCCAGGTGCGGCGCCGCCATTGATGTCGGCGGACAGGAAGCCGTTGTAGCGCAGCGCGCGCTCCGGCCCGAAACTGGGCGTGACCTTCATCAGCGCGGCCAGCGGCACCATCTCGCCGGTGTTGGAGCGCACCTTCAGCGCGCCGATGTCCTCGGCACGGGCGCGGTAGGCGGCGTCCGCCTGCACGCGGACCGAGTAGGTGCGGCCGAACTTGTTGAAGTCGTTCACATACAGGCTGCCGAGGTAGATCTGCATGGTGTCGAACACGTCCGTCACGGCGACGCCAAGCTGGCGCGCCTTGGTGCGGTCGAGGTCGGCGAACAGCTGCGGCACATTGACCTGGTAGCTCGAGAACAGGCCGGCCAGTTCGGGCGTCTTGTAGGCCTTGGCCATGAAGCCCTTCAGCGCCTGGTCCATGGCCTCGTAGCCGAGGCCGCCGCGATCCTGCAGCTGCAGCTTGAAACCACCCGTCGTGCCCAGGCCCTGCACGGGCGGCGGCGGGAACATGACGATGAAGGCATCCTCGATGGCGCCGTACTGCGCGTTCAGCGAGCCCGCAATGGCGCCGGCCGACAGGTCCTTGCTCTTGCGCTCGTCAAAAGGCTTGAGCGTCGCGAAGACGATGCCCGAGCTGGAGCTGTTGGTGAAGCCGTTGATCGACAGGCCGGGGAAGGCCACCGCGTGCTCCACACCCGGCGTCTTCAGCGTGATGTCGGTCATGCGGCGGATGACGTCCTCGGTGCGGTCCAGCGTCGCGCCGTCGGGCAGCTGGGCGAAGCCGATCAGGTACTGCTTGTCCTGGCCCGGCACGAAGCCACCGGGCACGGCCTTGAACAGGCCGGCCGTGGCTGCAACGAGCACGAGGTAGACGACCATCATGAAGGCCTTGCGCGACATCAGCGTCTTCACGCCACTGCCGTACTTGGCGGAGCCGCTCGAGAACAGCCGGTTGAAGCCGCCGAAGAAACGGCCCAGCACGGCGTCCATGCCACGGGTCAGCGCGTCCTTGGGGGCGTCGTGGCTCTTCAGCAGCAGGGCGGCCAGGGCCGGCGACAGCGTCAGCGAGTTGATCGCCGAGATCACCGTCGAGATGGCGATGGTCAGCGCGAACTGCTTGTAGAACTGGCCGGTCAGGCCGCTGATGAAGGCCAGCGGCACGAACACCGAGATCAGCGTCAGCGCGATGGCGATGATGGGGCCCGACACCTCACGCATGGCGCGGTAGGTGGCGTCGCGGGGCGACAGGCCCGAGGCGATATTGCGCTCCACGTTCTCGACCACCACGATGGCGTCGTCGACGACGATGCCGATGGCCAGCACCAGCCCAAAGAGGCTCAGCGCATTGATCGAGAAGCCGAAGCCGTGCATGACGGCGAAGGTGCCGATGATGGACACCGGCACGGCCAGCAGCGGGATGATGGAGGCGCGCCAGGTCTGCAGGAACAGGATGACGACCAGCACCACCAGTGCCACGGCTTCGAGCAGCGTGTGGATGACCGACTCGATGGACGCGCGCACGAACTGCGTCGGGTCGTAGACGATGGTGTATTCCACGCCTTCGGGCATGGCCGTCTTCAGGTCTTCCATCGCGGCGCGCACATTGGCCGAGATGTCCAGCGCATTGCCGCCCGGAGCCTGGAAGATGGGCACGGCGACGGCGGACTTGTTGTCCAGCAGCGAGCGCAGCGCGTATTCGCTGGCGCCGAGCTCGATGCGGCCGAGGTCGCGCAGCCGCGTCACGGCCCCATTGGCGCCACTCTTGACGATGATGTCGCCGAATTCCTCAGCGGTCTGCAGCCGGCCCTGCGCGTTGACGGACAACTGCAGGTCGATGCCTTGCAGGCCCGGTGAAGCGCCAACGACGCCGGCGGCGGCCTGCACGTTCTGGCCGCGGATGGCGGTAACCACGTCACTGGCCGACAGGCCATGCTCGGCGACCTTCTGCGGGTCCAGCCAGACGCGCATCGCGTAGTCGCCCGAGCCGAACATCAGCACCTGGCCCACGCCGGGGATGCGCGCGAGGCGGTCCTTGACGTTGAGCAGCGCGTAGTTGCGCAGATAGGTCATGTCGTAGCGCTCGTTGGGCGAGGTCAGGTGCACGACCATGGTCAGGTCGGGGCTGCTCTTGACCGTCGTCACGCCCAGGCGCTTGACCTCCTCGGGCAGGCGCGCCTCGGCCTGGCTGACGCGGTTCTGCACCAGCTGCTGGGCCTTGTCGGGGTCGGTGCCGAGCTTGAAGCTGACGGTCAGCGTCATCAGGC
>NZ_JBFULE010000001.1:0-53356 GCF_056400485.1 Roseateles sp. P5_B10 | reverse complement strand
ATGCAACACCACACCCTCGCCGCCGAAGACAAGGCCGCCAAGAAAGACGCCCCCGAGAAGATGGAAGAGCAGCTGCTCTTCAAGGGCCGCTTCGTGATGATCTTTGGCGAGATCGACGACAAGATGGCGCACGCCACCTGCCGCCGGCTGCTGGCCCTGTCGCAGGACTCCGATGCACCGATCACGCTGCTGATCTCTTCCCCTGGCGGCCATGTGGAGAGCGGTGACGCCATCCACGACATGATCCGCTTCGTGCGCGCCCCGGTGAACGTGATCGGTACCGGCTGGGTGGCCAGCGCCGGCACCCACATCTACCTCGCCGTGCCCAAGGAGCGCCGCTTCGCGCTGCCCAACACGCGTTTCATGATCCACCAGCCTGCCGGTGGCGCTGGCGGCCAGGCCAGCGACATCGCCATCCAGGCCAAGGAGATCCTGCGCGCGCGCGAGCGCCTCGCCACCACGATCTCGCGCGAGACCGGCCAGCCGCTGGAGCGCGTGCGCTCAGACATCGAGCGCGACTTCTGGATGAGCACGGAAGAGGCCATCGCCTACGGCCTGGTGTCGCGCGTCATCGAGCGCCAAGTGGACCTGGGCTGACCCGCGATGCGTGTCTCGGCCAACGGCGTGCAGATCGAAGTGGACATCCACGGCCCGGACAACGGCGAGCCCTTGCTGCTGATCATGGGCCTGGGCATGCAGCTCATCGCCTGGCCCGAGGGCTTTGTGGACGAGCTCGTGGCCCGCGGCTTTCGCGTCATCCGCTTCGACAACCGCGACGTCGGGCTGAGCCAGCCCTTCGATGAACTCGGCACGCCCAATATCCCGATGGCGGCCCTGCTGCACACGCTGCGGCTGCCGGTGAAGGCCCCCTACCAGCTCAGCGACCTGGCGCGCGACACCGTTGGTGTGATGGACGCACTGGGCATTGCCAAGGCCCATGTCTGCGGTGCGTCCATGGGCGGCATGGTGGCCCAGCATCTGGGTTTTTCACATGGCCAGCGCCTGAAGAGMCTGACGCTGATGATGACGACCAGTGGCGACCGCAGCGTGCCCAAGGAGAGCCTGAAGGTGCGCCGTGCGCTGCTGTCGCGCCCGCGGCCGGCCACGACGCCGCAGCAGAAGTTCGAGAACATCCTCGACCACTACGCCAGCCTCTACGGCATCATCGGCAGCCCCGGTTACCCACCCGAACCCAGCCAGTTGCGCGAACGCCTCGCGAGCGGCGTGAAGCGGTCCTTCCGGCCTCAGGCAGTCGCTCGCCAGATCGTGGCCGTCGCCGCCGATGTGCACCGCGCCGAGCGGCTGCCACGCATCACGGCGCCCACCCTCATCGTCCACGGCGAGGACGACGCGCTGATCCCGGTCGCCGCGGCGCATGACCTGGCCAAGCGCATTCCCGGCGCTCGGCTGGAAACCATTCCCGGCTGGGGCCACGACCTGCCGGAGGTGCTGTGGCCGCGGCTGGCCGCTGAAATCGCGGCCAATGCGGCCCGGGCCTGAGGGCCTCAGCCCTCGGCGCCGCCCAGCTGCTCGACCGCCTCGTAGGCCCTGACCGCAGCGTCGGCCTCGGCGGCGCGCGCGGTTTTCTCCGCCTGGGCGGCGGCCTTCTCGTCGGCCAGCTTGGCCTCGTAGGCCTGCCGCTCCATGGGGGAGACCGTGCCATCCTCGTCGGTATCGGCCGGCTCGTACGTCGGGGTGGCGCTGGTGCTGACCGCGGGCGTCTCGCTGCCGGCAGGCGCCGCACCGCCTGCGCCGCCGTCACTGGCATCCGCCGGGGGCGCCTTGGGCGCGCTGGCCTGGAGTTGCTGTGAAGTCACCTGGACGTCGCTGCCATCATCCAGCCGCGCCGGCAGGCTCTGGGCACTGGGCGCCGCCTGGGCGGCCTGAGTGACAGTGCCGGCTCGCTTCGCGCCCTCTACCGAGATATTGACGACCACGGCCCGCTGGCTGCCGCTGTCCAGCTCCTTGGCGGGCTGCTCGGTGCGGTCGACGGAGGCGCCGCCAGTCAGGGAACTGGCCGGGGCTTGGGTGTTGACGGCGGCGACCATGGGCAACTCCGGAGTAATCATGGGCTATCGGCAACCCTGGCCAGAACTGAACGGGCTTTACGCCCGCTTCACTGGCCCGCGACGCTCGCCCGCTGCGGGTTGCCCAGCTCGGCATTGAGCACGACGGCCGCGTTCACCAAGGCCAACGCGGTGTCGCGCTCGAATGGCGTGTCCTCTTGCAGTTCCAGCGTGCGCAGCTCGAACTTGCCGCCACCGCGCATGCGCGGCTCCAGATGCAGCAACCGCTTGCCGCGCCAGAAGCCGAACAGCACGCGCTCAGGCTCGGCGCGGATCAGCAGCACCGGGCCGTTGCTGAAGTAGACGAGGTGGCCCCACTTGAGCTTCTCCTCCAGGCCGGGCGCCGCCTCCAACACGGCCGCGCGCAGCGCCACCACCTGGGCCTGTTGCCAGCCGCCGAGCGCGGCGACATAGCCGTCGGGGTCGGCGGCATCAACGATGTACATCTTCGCCATGCGTCAGCGCGCCTGCGCCTTGATCTCGACCGTCGTGCGCTGCTTGTCCTCGCCCTCGACGGTCAGCGTCAGCGGCACGGTCTCGCCGGCCTTGATCGGACCCTTGAGGCCCATCAGCATGACGTGATAGCYGCCGGGCTTGAGCGCSACGGCCTGGCCGGCGGGCAGCGGCAGCGCGTCGACGGCGCGCATCTTCATGACGCCGTCGTCCATCTTCATTTCGTGGATCTCGACCATGGCCGCCACTGGCGAGCTGGCCGCCACGACCTTGGCCGGCTTGGCCGAGGTCAGCTGCATGAAGGCGCCGGTGGCCTTCTGCGGCGCGACGGTGGCGCGCACCCAGGGGTCGTCCACCCTGACCAAGGGGCTCTGGGCTTGGGCAGCGAAGGCGGCGAACAGGGCGGAGGCGATGAGCAGGCGGCGCATGGTTTGGTCTTGAAACGGAAGGCCCCCATTGTGGCGAGTTCGGGTTCGCCCTGATCGGCGCGCGCCCGCTGCGGGAAACGCATTGACGTCCGGCAAGGGCCGCGGAGAACATGCGCCCAAACAGGGAGAAGACATGAAAATGCGCGTTGCAGAGCCAGGCCCGGGCCAAGAGGCCGGGACGTATTCGCTGATCCAGTTGCGCGCGCCCGGCGCTCGCTCCGGGCCGCAGGTCGCGGTCAGCGATGAACTGCTGAACGCGTTGCGCCGGGCCGCCCGTATCAACGAAGGGACGCAGGACGCGCAGGTCACGTTCGCGTCGCTGCTGCTGGGTTTGTCGCTGACGGAGGGTGGCCCGGGGCGCTGGCTGCGCCAGCGGCTTGAGACGACGGGCCAGGCGCTGGAAGCGCTGCTGCGGCTGGCCAAGTCAAGCCGCACGGCCTACGACGCGCTGGCCGCCCAGCCCGCGCTGGAACTGCCCACGCCTGAGTCCTTCTCCGCCTCGGCCACACGCGCTATCGAGCTGGGCGGCGCGGCGACCGGCACCGGTTTCGTCGCCGACGTGCTGATGGCCATGCTGGCCACGCCGGGCTACCACGACGCCGACTTCCAATCCCTGGGCATCGACCGCATCGAATGGGCCCAGGCCTTGCAAGCCGCACGGCCCCACGGCTTTTCGCCGCCGATCGTGCAGCCTGCCAGCGGCTCTACCTTCACTCCCGAGGTCGCCGCCACCGCGCCTGCGGAAGACGGGCAGCTCGATCTGAATCGCATGGAAAGCCACGTGGCCCACGTGCTGAGCACGGCGCACGCGCTGGCCGGGAGCGCCCCGATCACGCCGCTACACATCCTGGAAGTGGCACGCGCGCAGGCGAACAGCGGCTCGCAGTCCTTCGAGCGCCTGCGGCAGTTGATGGGCCCGCTGCCCGGGCTGTCGCCGCCCTCTGCGACGGTGCTGCCCGGCGAGACGCTGGCACCCGAGCTGCGCACGCAGCTTGCACGTGCCCAGCGGCCGATGGAGGGCAGCACGGAGTACCGCACGATCTGGGGCCGTGACCTTATCACGGCGGCGTTGCTCTGCCCGGATGACGCCGTGCTGCCCGCCGTGGCCGGCGGGCGCGACGCCCTGGACCAGTTGCGCGATGCCTGGTACCGCTACGTGGTGGCCGACACCGTGAGCCGCCCCCCGAGCGATTGGGCCTTGTGGTGGCGCGAGGCCGGCGTGCCCCTGCCCCAGCAGCCGCGTGCCGGCTATGCCGTGGAGAACGATGTCGGCGAGGACCGCCTGGGCATCGGCGCCGAGGCGGCTGCGTTCGCGCGACTCATCCTCGACAAGGACGTCAAGCCACCGCTGTCCATCGGCCTGCTGGGCGACTGGGGCTCAGGCAAGTCCTTTTTCATCGAGCAGATCAAGCGCCACATCGGCGGCCTGCTCGAAGAGAAACGGCCCGAGCTGCATGCGTCGGTCGTGCAGATCGAGTTCAACGCCTGGCATGCGTCCGACACCAACCTGTGGGCCAGCCTCGTCACGAACATCTTCGACGAGATCTGGCGCACGGTGTCGGCGACGGACGAGAACATCGACCCCGAACAGGCCCGCGCCAAGCTGGGTGAGCAGATCGCGCTGGCACGCGGTGCGGTGCACGAAGCGCAGGCCCAGGTCGAGACCGGGCGCATCGCGCTGGCCAAGGCCGAGAAGGAGCTGCAGGCCAGGCAGGAACTGCTAGCCCTGACCCACGTGGCCGGCAAGGAGGTCAAGCAGCGCATCGACAAGCTGGCGCTGGCGGCCGGCTGGCGTGCTCCCATCCAGACCATCAACGACGTGGACAAGGCCGCGCGCGACCTGCTGGCGTCCGGCCAGCGCCTGCGCCAGATTGGCGCCGCGTTGCTCGAGCGGCCCGGCTGGCGCATCGGCTTGCCCGTCACGGCCTGCCTGGCCCTGGCCTGGCTTGGGCTGTCTTTGATCGACGCCGCCCGGCTGTCGGCCTGGCAGCAGCATATGTCCCAGGTGCTCACGACGGTGGCGGGCCTGGTGGGTGCGGTCATCGCGCCGCTCAAGCTGGCCAAGGGCAAGGTGGATGCGCTCGCCGACCAACTCGGCCATGTCCAGTCCGAGTTCGAGCGCAGCCTGAAGGACATGAAGGCCTCCGACAGCGCGGGCGACGCCGAGAAGGCGCAACTGCTCGAGCGCGCGCGCCGCGAACTGGAAAGCAACGAAGAGCGGGTGAAAGTGGCCCGCGCGCAACTGGCCGAGTTGATGAACCAGCAGGTGGCGCTGGACCCGGCGCACCGGCTCGGCAGCTTCTTGCAGGAGCGCGTGCAGTCAAGCCCTTACCGCTCCCAGCAGGGGATCATTTCGCTGGTGCACAAGGACTTCAGCGAGCTGTCGCTCTACATGAAGCGCCTGCGCGAAGAAGCCGCCCGCAAGGCCGAGACGCCGGGGGCCGGCGATGACACCGCCGCCCCGGCCGACGGGGCCGTGAAGATCAAGCCCATCGACCGCATCGTGCTCTACGTCGACGACCTCGACCGCTGCCGCCCCGCGCAGGTGGTGAACATGCTGGAGGCCGTGCACCTGCTGCTGGCGCTGGACCTGTTCGTCGTCGTCGTGGCGGTGGATTCGCGCTGGCTGACGCGTGCGCTGGAGGTGCACTACAGCGAACTGCTGGGCACGGTCCACGCGGCCGACGCCGACGGCCTGCGCGAATCGACGCCGCAGAACTACCTGGAGAAGATCTTCCAGATCACCTACGCCCTGGCGCCGATGCGGGCCACCCATCTGCGCGACTACGTCGACGCCCTGGCAGGGCAAGCCCTGTCCACGCCGTCCGAGGCGGCCGGGCTCGCGCCCGCTGCGGCCGCGGCGCCCCTGGCCCCGAGCGACGCGTCGTCGCTGCCCGTTGCGCCCACTTCTGCCGAAGTCCCGACGCCGCCGCAGCCACCGGTGCCGCAGGGCTCCGCCGCGGCCGTCGCGCCGCAACAGCCGCGAACCGCCCGCGCCATCACCATCGGCGCCCAGGAGCGCGAACTCATCGTGTCCCTGGCGCCGTTGCTTGGCACGCCGCGCCTGACCAAGCGGCTGGTCAACGTCTATCGCGTCATCAAGGCGAGCAAGTCGGCCGACGAACTCGATGCCTTCGAAAGCGGTCGCCGCTCCACCACCTGCCTCGTGATGCTGGCCATCCTGTTCGGCCGCCCGCTCGTCGCCAACGAACTGTTGCGCGGCATCCATGAAGGGACCACGCCTTTCGACAACGGCGGCATGCGCCTGATCGACGCCCTGAAGGCGCGCGTGCCGCCCAATGACGAACCCCTGCGCGTGACCGACGCCTGGCGGCAGACCGCCGAGCTGCTGGCATCCATCGGCATCCTGCACACCGTGGGCGCATTTGCGCGTGAGCCGCAGGAGGTGGCCCGCTACTCGCTGGCTTCGGGGCATGCCTGGCACACCTGGCAGCGCTAGGAGAGGGCGGGCACGCTGCCCGACAACAGCAAGGCAAGCCCGTCTGCGTGTACCCATCCCATTGCAGCGCGGGCTGGGCCCGCCTGCTCGGCGGGCTGGGCGCGGCCCGAGCTGAACTTGATCTTGTCATCGGTCAACAGGGCGCTCATCAGCAGGCTGGGCGGCTTGAGCAAATGTTGAAGGCCTGGGTTCGCGCCGCAGCCTCCCGCTGCAGAAGGGCCAGCATGCGCGCCTCGCGCTGCCTGCACCCGGCCATCCAGGGCCACCGCGCTGTGAGCAATCCCTGCAGCGTCAACCGGGCTCAACAAAGCCTTACCGTTGTGCGCTAAGGCGTGACGGTCACAGCTCGGCCAAACACCCGCCCAGGCCTTCTGCTGCGACTGACAGATGCCGCTCAATTCCAGCAGCCGCTTCACGTTTCTTTCGCCATCTCCTCGATGCTCTTCGTGAGGTGACAGAGGGGTTGGCCGCGGTGGGAAGCAGATGCCGCCCACCCTCAGCACAGGGCTTGACAGCCGCTGTCCACGTGTACTATCGTACTGATACACGTAGGCAGTTAACGATGGATCCCACCCATTTCGTCCACATCAACACCGGCTCGCCCGAGCCCATCTACCGCCAGCTCATCGAGCAGGTGAAGCGGCGCGTCGCGGCCGGGCAGCTCAAGGCCGGCGACGAGATCCCCTCGGTGCGCGAGCTGGCCCAGGCCCTGGCCGTGCACCCCATGACCATCTCCAAGGCCTATTCCCTGCTGGAGTCCGACGGCGTGTTGGAGCGCCGCCGGGGGCTGTMGATGGTGGTGGCGGCGCAGCACCAGCGCGCCCAACCCACTGCCGACCGCGTCGAGCTGCTGCGGCCGACGCTGGAGAAGGCGGCCGCCGAAGCGCGGCAACTGGAGCTCCCCAAGACCCAGGCCCTGCAGCTGTTCAAAACCATCCTCGACGAGACGCAAGCATGACTGCCTCCTCCGCCCACTTTCCCCACTCCGACACCGCCACCGCCGAACTCGCTGGCGTCAGCCTCGCCTATCCCAAGGGCGAGGCCGTGCTGAAGGCGCTGGACTGGACGTTGCAGCCGGGCCAGGTGGTCGGCCTGCTGGGCCGCAACGGCTGCGGCAAGACGACGCTGCTGGAGACGCTGCTGGGCCTGCGTGAACCGCAGCAGGGCCGCGTGCAGCTGTTCGGCCAGGACGCCGCGCGGCTGGATGACGCGGCGCGCGCCCGCATCGGCTATGTGCCCCAGCAGAGCGACCTGTTCGAGAGTTTCACCGCGGCCCAACTGCTGGCCTACTTCAAGAGCTTCTACCCGCGCTGGAACGAGTCCAGGGTCGAGGGCCTGCTGTCGCGCTGGGATATCGCCCGCGACAAGCCCATACGCAAGCTCAGTGGCGGCCAGCAGCAGCGCCTGTCCATCATCCGCGCGCTGGCCCACGACCCCGACCTGCTGGTGCTGGATGAGCCCGTCGCCAGCCTTGACCCCGTCGGCCGGCGCGACTTCCTGCGCGAGCTGGTCGACCAGGTGCTGGACCGCGGCACGACCGTCGTGTTCTCCACCCACATCCTGTCCGACCTGGAGCGGGTCGCCTTCAACCTCGCTTTCCTGAGCGGCGGCCGCATCGCCCTGCAGGCGCCGCTGGACGAGCTGCTGGAGCAGGTGCGCGCCTTCACCGGCACCGTCACCGAACTGGCTAGCCTGTTCGCGCGGCTGAACGCCCAGCCGCTCAAGCGCACGCCGCTGGAGGCCGGCCGCGAGCGCGTGCTGGCGCGGCTGCCGGCCGGCGTGAGCGCGCCGCTGGACGCACAGGCCGTCAACCTCGAAGACCTGTTCGCGGAGCTGACGTGATGAARGCCGCCCCCTACAGCCAATTGCTGCTGGCCTTCTGGCGCCAGCGCGATCGCGAATCCCCCTGGGGCCGCCGGGCGCTGTTCGCCCTCGCCGTGCTGGGCCTGGCGCTGGGCGTCTACCTGGCGCCGCAGCTGGCGATGCCCATGCTGGCCCTTTCGGCGGCACTGGTGCTGATGTCGCTGTGGATGGCCATCATCGGCAGCCTCATGCAGCAGAACCATCCTCATGCCGCGCGCTTCGTGCCCGGCCATCTGCGCCAGACGCTGGAGTCCGCGCTCGCAGCCTGGGCCGGCTTGTCRCTGGGCAGCGCAGCCCTGCTGTGGCTTTGCCTGCCGCAGATGCCCTCCTTCGCCCTGCTGCTGCTGGGCGCCGCGGCCGTGCTGGCCTTCATGGGCTGGGCGACGCGCGAATGGCAGCTCTGGCTGGTGATCTCCATCGGGCCGGTGCTGTTCTTCGGCACCGGACTGGACCGGCGGCTGGCGCCTCTGGGCACCGCGCTGCGCGAGCTGTGGCTGGCCCAGCCGCTGTCCGTGCTCGCGCTGAGCCTGCTGGCCCTGGGCTGGTCGCTCACGCGGCTGTTCGGCAGGGGCGACGCGGCCCACGCCGAGGCCTATGCCCGCCTGGGCCGCATGCGCCGCGCCGCCGAGGACAGCATGCAGGGCAAATACGCCGGTGCCGCCGCCTTCGGCCGGGTGGGCGAATGGCTGAGCCAGCCTTTTGCGCTCGCCGTGTCGGCCTGGCAGCGCCATGTCGTCGCGCAGGCCGAACCGACGGGCCAGAGCGCCATGCGCCGCGCCGAGATCGTGCTGCATGGCCGGCAGCACTGGCTGCACCAGAGCCTGGGCGCCGTGATGGCCGTGGGCATCGCCGCGCTGAGCTTCTTCATCGCGTTTGCGCTGGCCGGCCAGGGCCTGCAGGACAACTGGACCAAAGGCGCCTACGGCATGGCCATCGGCCTGGCGAGCATCGGCTTCAACCCTTGCTTCACCCTGCCCAACATGCTCTGGCACAGCCGCCGCGAACAGGCCCTGATGCGGCTGCTGCCAGGCCTGCCGCAGGGAGAGGCGCTGAACCGCGCGGTTGCGCTGATGCAGTTGCGCCACGCCCTGGTTGCCTGGGCGCTGACGACCGCCGGCCTGGGCCTGCTGGCCTGGGCCGCGAACAATGCCGCACTGCTGTGCCTGGCCTTTGGCGCCCTGCCACTGAGCACCGGCTGGCTGCTGCGCGCGCCTTCGCGCATGAAGTCGCCCACGGCCTGGACCACCGTCGTGCCCATCCTGGCCTTCATGCTGATGGGCTGGGGCATGTTCCTGCTGCAAAAGGATCTGGGCGCGCCGCTGCCTCTGCTGGCAGGCATCAGTGTTGCGCTCAGCGCCGCGCTGGGCGCATGGCGCTGGCGCACGCTGAGCGCTGCGCCAACGGCCTTGCCGGCCGGTCGCTTGAGCTGAAAACGCTCGGCGCAAGCCCGCCGCAAGCTTCAAAAACCGCTCGTCGCGGGCCTCGCGCCGCTCGCCGGGCGGGGGTCTCGGTTCGTGAACTGACGCACGGACAAAACACGGCTTACATCCGCACACTGCGTCCCATGCAGTCGGCAAACCCGTCGAAAGGCGGGGACGCAAAGCCACCGGTCTTCGTGCTCTGACAGGAGCAAAAGACAGCGGGGCCGCCCTGGGCGGACAAGGACATGTCCGCAGCGTGGCACACGGGGAGGTGCCGGCTACTGCCCAGTAGCCCCACCCTTTGCATCAACCCGAAAGACCACGCCATGAAGTACCAAGCCATTGCCTTCGCTGCCCTCGCCCTGTTCGCCCAGGCCAGCTTCGCCGCCGACCCGACGGCCCAGCTCACCGGCCTCGTGCGCATCGTCAAGAGCGACGGCCAGACCGTCCTCGCCCAGGCCGCGCCCATGCTCGTCGCCGCCAACGGCACGGCCACGGGCGCCATGCCCCAGATCACCGTCAGCGAGAAGGATGCCTTCATCTCCAGCCTCGGCCGCTGCGCCTTCAACTTCAAATACGACGAGGTCAGCGCCTCGGCCGTGGCCACCAGCACCAACCGCATCTACAGCAACGACACACTGATCGCGCAGAACACGYAAATCGCGCTGACGCCCAAGGTCGTCAAGACGATCTGGACCCAGCCCTATCTCTTCGCCGGCACGAACAACGTGAAAGTCGTCGTCAATGTCGACGGCGTGCCGAGCACGGGCTGGGTGCGCATCAACGTGAGCGGCACCTGCGGCAAGCCCGCCGCGGCACCAGCTCCGGCACCCGTGGCCGCACCGCCCGCACCGGCCCCATCGCCCGCTCCCGCACCGGTCGTCTATGTCCAGCCCGGCTCGGGCGACTGGAACAACCTCAACAACGCCTGGGGCTACAGCAACTACGCGGCAACCCAGCTCAAGGGCAAGGGCTATGCGAAGTACGCCGAGATCGTGCGCCTGAACGCCGCCCTCACGACGGCGATCAACGCCAAGAAGATCTCGACCGGTGACTACGGCAGCCTGATGGCGGCCTGGAACGCACTGATGGCCGACCCCGCCTTCAAGGCCGCGATGGCGGCCATCGTGCCGACACCAGGCGTCAAGTAAAGACCCCTCGTCCAGTCCCGCTCCGCTGAACACGAGCGGGCCTAACCGGCCCCCCGAGGGGGCGGCGATGCTTGGCGGCATTGAGCCGCAAGCACATCGCCATGGCGGGCCGGTTAGGGGCGGCCCGTCGCTCGGCCCGAGCGCACCACGTTACTGGTTGATTTCCGGCTCGGCCAGCTGGGCCAGCAGGGTCAGCGACTCCTGCCAACCCAGGTAGCAGGCCTCGGCCGGGATCATGGCCGGGATGCCTTCCTGCTTGATGTGCACCTCGGTGCCGCAGAACACGGCGCGCAGCTCGACGGTCGTCGTCATCTCGCCGGGCAGGTTGGGGTCGTCGAAAGCCGCCGTGTAGCGCAGCTTCTGGCCGGGCACCAGTTCCAGGTAACGGCCGCCAAAGCTGTGGCCGCCGCCGGTCGTGAAGTTGGTGAACGACATCTTGTATGTGCCGCCCACCTTGGCGTCCATCTCGTGGACGGTGCCGGTAAAGCCATGCGGCGGCAGCCACTTGGCCATGGCGGCCGGTGTCGTGAAGGCGCGGTAGACGCGATCGGGCGGGCAGCGCAGCACGCGGTGCAGGGTGACGGTGTTGGTCATGATGGGTTCCGTAGTTGGACAGAGGATGGCCCTCTGTCATGACGACGATCAGAGCCCGACCGGATCGACAACGCCAACCCGGAAAAAACCCTAGATCGGCAACTCGGTGAAATAACGGCCGCCGTGGAAGATCAGCGGCTGAGCGCCGAGCCGGGACGAGCAACGCTCGACTTCGCCGACGAAGATGACGTGGTCGCCCTCCTCGTAACGGCTGCGGTTGGCGCATTCGAAGACGGCAGCAGCCCCCTCCAGCACCGGCGCGCCGCCCGCGCCCTCGTGCCAGGCCACGCCGGCGAAGCGATCGATGTCACGCGTCGCGAAGCGCTGGGCCAGCTCCTTCTGGTCGGCCGCGAGGATGTTGATGGCGTAATGCGAGCCATGCGAGAACACCGGCATGGAGCCGGCGCGGCGCGCCAGGCTCCACAGCACCAGGGGCGGGTCCAAGGACACGGAGTTGAAGGAATTGGCGGTGAGGCCGACCAGGCCGCCGTCCGCAGCGCGAACGGTGACGATGGTCACGCCGGTGGCAAACATGCCCAGTGCGGCGCGGAATTGCTGGCTGTCCATGGGGTGATTGTCGCCAGTCCCGCGCCGCTGTCCTACGAAAGCCGCCATCGCCGCCCAAGCACAATGTCGGCATGGATGCCGACGACTTCCAGGTCCGCGACGACCTGCAGTTCACTGACCCGCCGACGCGCATGTTCGGCGACTGCGCCGACTGCGCCGCCGGCCGCTGCGCGCCCCCGGCCCTGCGCGGCCGCCGCCTGTTCACCGGGCTGCTCGCCGCTACCGGTGCCGCAGCGTTCATGCCAGCCTGGGCACGCGAAGGCGTGGAGGTCGGGCCCAAGAGCAAGTTCACCGGCTTCGTGTCGGCCGACCAGCTGGAACAGGCCGGTGGCCAGCAGTACGCGCTGATGATGCGCGAGGCCGGCCAGCAGCGTGCCCTGGCGCCGATGGACCACCCCCAGGCCCAGAGGCTGCGCTACATCGCCCAGCGCATCATTCCCTTCAGCTACGAATGGAACGACCGCGCCCGGCAGTGGAAGTGGGAAGTCAACCTGCTGGCCAGCGCGCAGCTGAACGCCTTCTGCATGCCGGGCGGCAAGATCGCGTTCTTCTACGGCATCCTCGACAAGCTCAAGCTGGAAGACGACGAGGTCGCCGCCATCATGGGCCATGAGGTCGCGCATGCGCTGCGCGAGCATGCCCGCGAGCGCGTCGGCAAGTCGGCGTTCACGAACGGCATCGTCGAACTCGGCTCGGCCTTGCTGGGGTTGGGCAACGTGGGCCGCGGCCTGGCCGGCATGGGGGCCCAACTGGTCAACCTGCGCTTCAGCCGCGACGACGAAAGCGAGGCCGACCTCGTCGGCATCGAGCTGTCCGCCCGTGCGGGCTATGACCCCGCCGCCGCCGTGCGCCTGTGGGAAAAGATGATGACGGCCAACAAGGGCGCGCCACCGCAATGGCTGTCCACCCACCCGGCCAGCACGACGCGCATCCGCGACATCCAGGCCAACCTGCCCAAGGTCGAGGGCCTCTACAAGCGCGCAGCCAAGCCGGACCAGCGCTTCCCGGTTGCGCCGCCGCTGCAGGTCAGGTCGCGGTAGCTACCAGCGCGCTGGCAGGCTCTTGAGTCGCTGGTATTCGCCGGCCGCCACGCGCCTCAGGTAGCCGCCCAGCTCCAGGTCCTTGACGAGCTTGGACACCATCTCACGCGAGCAGCCCAGGCGCTGGGCCATGCCCTGGTGGGTGAGCGCCAGGTGGCGGCCATCGCCGGTGGTCTCGTCGACGAGGTTCTTGAGCCGGCCGTAGACATCGTTGAGCGCCAGCTGCTTGGTCGACAGCGTTGCGGCGCGGGCGCGACGGATGACCTTGGTCAGCAACTCGAAGGCAAATTCGGGGTGCTCGCTGATGTGGGTCAGCAGGCTGGCCCGCGTGACCATGACCAGGCGGCTGCCTTCTTCGGTGATGACGCTGGCCGAGCGCGGCCCCCCGTCCAGGCTCATCTCGCCGACGTATTCGCCGGGGCCATAGACGCCGTAGGTGATCTCGCGGCCACGGGCGTCGCTGCTGAAGGCGCGCAGCGAGCCGGAGAGGATCAGATAGAGGTTGTCGCCGAGCGAGCTCTCCTCGATCAGCACGATGCCCTTGCGATAGCTGCGTGCAATGCCGCGCGCGGCCAGCTGCCGCAGCGAGGGCGGCAGGGCCAGGAGTTCGTTGTCGAGCGTGTCGTCAGGCATCCGGCGGCGCTCTGAGCATTTGGCTCCGGAGCGCGGTCGAATGTTAGTGCTTGCGGGCCGAGCGCCGGGCCGTCCCTAGCCGGCCCGCCTTGGGCGATGTGCTTGCCGGTCGATCCGGCAAGCATCGCCGTCCCCTCGGGGGACCGGTCAACGTACCCGTTGGACGAGGGGATTCAATTGACCAGCTTGGCCGGCCGCAGCGACGAAACAAGCGGCGGCAGCAAGGCCAACTGCCGCATCAGCTCGCCGATGCTGTCGGCGCCGCTCTTGGCGCGGATGCTCTGGATCTGGCTGCGCACCGTCGAGATCGCCACGCCCTGGCGCTGTGCGACCTCGGTCGGCTTGACGCCGTTGGACAGCGCCTTCAGCACCTCGGTCTCGGCCGGCGTCAGCTGGTAGCGCAGCGCGAACCACTGCGCGGCCAGGTCGCCGCAGAGCTGGCGGCGCTCCAGGATCAGCAGCACCGCCGCCTGGTTGACATCGCGGTTCAGCGGCACGACGACGACATTGGCGCGGCCGCATTCGGCGCGATCGTCACCCAGGCGCAGCAGGCAGCGCCGGCCACTTGCCTCGGCGCCCTCCAGCGCGTCGGCCAGAGGCACCGCGTCGGTCAGCAGGCGGGCCCGCAGATGCTGGCCGACGAGCTCCAGCGGGTGGTTGTCATCCAGCGACGCCCGCGCCGCGAGATTGCTGTGAAGCACACGGCCCGCGCCGTTGAGAAGCACGACGCCGTGGTCGAGCTCCTCCAGCACAAGGCCCATCCATTGGTTGGAAAGCGAGGCCGCCTGACGGCGCTCGCGAGGACGGGAGCCCGGGACCTGCCCCGGCTGCACAAACTCGGACATCCACATCGAAGCACTCCTCGGCCCACCCCATGCGAGCCCTCATCAAAGAGTAGGAGAGCACGTTTCGCTTCGGGCGTAAATGTTGCTGGATGTGTTTGTGAACGAATTACCTCCAACCGCCGTTCAAACGACATCGGCAACATAGGGATTGCTGCGGCGCTCTCTTCCGATGCTGCTTTCCGGCCCATGGCCTGGAATGAAAACGGTGTCGTCACCCATCGGCCAAAGGCGCTGGCGAATGGCGTCGAGCAGCTGCTGGTGGTTGCCGCCAGGGAAGTCGGTCCGGCCGATGCCGCCAGCGAACAGCACGTCGCCGACGAAGGCCCGCCGCGCCGAGGCGGAGTGGAAGACGACATGACCCGGCGTGTGGCCGGGGCAGTGGCGCACGGCCAGGGTCTCATGGCCGATCTGCACCGTGTCGCCATCGTCCAGCCAGCGGTCGGGCTTGAAACCTTCCGCTGGCGGGAAGCCAAACATCTTGCTTTGCTGTGCCAGACCGTCGATCCAGAACTGATCGCCGGGATGCGGCCCGATGATGGGCAGGCCCTGTTCGCGGGCCAGCTGGCCAGTGCCGCCGGCATGGTCGATGTGCGCGTGGGTCAGCCAGATGGCCTTCAGGTTCAGCCCGCGCTCGCTGACGGCGGCCAGCAAACGCGGCAGCTCACCGCCGGGGTCGATGACGGCGGCGTCTTTCGTGACGTCGCACCAGACAAGGGAGCAGTTCTGCTGAAAGGGCGTGACGGGGACGGTCAGGTATTGCAGGGCCATTCGGGTGGAAGCTGATAACAAAGTTTCGAACTGAAGGTCAATGTATCGAATCGGCCCACCGAGCTTCACCGAATGCCAATGCCAAAGTTGCGAAGCCCTTGGGCCGCAAGCAACGTATGAATCGGAAACGAAGCAAGCTGCCGACGGGCTAGCGCGGGTGAGCAGACCATGCGCAGAACTCAATCCTCAAACCCGCACAAACCCGTCCGCGCTCCACGCCTGCGAGCCCACGCCGTGGTGCACGAAGAAGAGACCATCGGGGTCGTACCGCGCCTTCACGGCCCGCAGCCGCGCGGCGTTGGCGCCCCAGAACTCGCGCTGCCAGTCGGCGTTGAAGAAGTTGCTCTCCGACACATAGGAGCCTGACCTCGGCGCCACGCGGCGCAGCGCGGCGGCGGTGGCATCAATGGCGCGCGCGTTGCGGTGCGCGTTGGTCAGGTCGGGCGGGGTGCGGGCCAGGCCCGGGTAGGCGGGCGCCTCGCCGTCGGCCATGATGACCAGCGCGAACGACTCGCACACCGCCGGGTTGGTGGCCGTGTTGGCGGCGCTGGCCAGTGCCGCGGGCGGCGCGCCGGCCAAGCCCTTGTTGAAGTGCAGGTCCAGGTGCTTGTGGCGTGTGCTGTCCAGCAGCGCCTGCACCATGCGGGCGCGCTCGCCGGGCTGCAGCAGCGCGGCGGGCAGCCAGAGGGACTCATAGCCGTGTAGCCAGGCGCCCACCTGGGCCTGGTCGCCTTTCCACCAGCCGTGGTGCTTGGGCGCGCCCTCGCGCGTGTCGGGGATCATGGAGCCGTTGCCCTCCATCCTCCACCAGCCGCGCGCATCGTCCGCCCACGCGCCGGGCTCCTCCACCACGCTGAAGTCCTCGGGCGAGTCCTTCACCCAGTCGAAGAACGGCGCCCACACCTGCTGCGCCTGCGCCTTTTCCAGGCCCTGGCACACCATGGAGATCTTGAGCGTGTTGTCCGGCCCGAACGACGCCTGCTCGCCCCAGTGCGGGTTGAAGAGTGAGTCGGCATAGAAGTCCACGAACCGCGCCACGAGGCGCCGGTAGGCCGCGTCGTCGCGGGCCTTGAACTTGCCCCATGCCGCGCCGAAGTGCTGCGGCAGTTCGTGCGTGCGCAGCGTCACGCGCGTCACCACGCCCCAGCTGCCACCGCCTCCGCCCTTCAGCGCCCAGAACAGCTCAGGGTCTGACCGCTCATTGACCGTGCGTACCTGCCCATCGGCCGTCACGATCTCGGCCTCCAACAGGCTGGACGCCGCCGTGCCAAAACCCTTGGAGAAGCTGCCAAAGCCCCCACTCTGGATGAGCCCCGCCACGCCCACGTCCGTGCAGCCACCGCCTTGCACATAGCGGCCAGCCAATGTCGTCACCGCGTGGTACAGGTCAATCCACACCGCGCCCGCCTGCGCGGACACCGCTGGCACCGGCGCCACCTTGCCCTCGCAGCCCTTGGGCACGAAGCCGTCGTGCAACGTCACCTCGTTCATCGCCCGCGTCCAGATCAACAGCGAGTCCGGCGCGTTGGACGTGCCCTGGTAGCTGTGCCCCGCGCCCTTCACCACCAGCCGCAGGTTGTGCTCGCGCGCGAAGTTCACGCCCGCCACCACGTCCGCCGTGCTGCCGGCCTTGATCACATAGGCACTCGCCGCTGGCGTCCACGCGTCCAGGTAGCCCGACACCTGTGTGCCCCCGGCCTGGTCGCCCACGAAGAACGGGTTGCGCAGGTTCTTCATCAGCACGCCGCAAGCCGCCGCGACGGGGCTGGCCGCGCACGGCGCCATCAGCGGCTCCACGGCCGACAGGCGCTCGCCCACCGCGTCCTTGAGCCGCTGCCACTGCGCGGCGTCGGGCCAGTCCGGGTCCGTCGGCCGCTTGCGCCGCCGCGCCCGGCCCTGTGCATGGGTGACCAACGGCAGCGCCGCCATGGCCGCTGCGCCTTGAAGAAGATGTCTACGAAGCAACGTGAACTCCCTGGGTCATTGGATGAGCACCAGCATTCCACGGCGCTGCGCGCCTGGCAGGCGCGTTGGGGTGAATGGTGGGGCGAGCGGGGCCAGCGGCTGGCCCGCTGGAAAGACGGGCTAAGGCTCGCAGCGCGCCGCCAGATGACCCACGGCGCGATAGAACGACGCCACATGCAGCGCCTGCGAGAACCGCCCGGCCTCGATGTCGCCGCTGATGGCCGCCTGCGCTATGAAGCTGACCTCGATCTCCTCCGACGGGTCGAGCGACTGGGCCGATGCATGGGCCAGGTCGGCCGCAGCGCCGCTGCTATTGCTTGCGGTCGTGCGGCGAGCGGCCCAGGCCGAACAAGAAGATGCCGCCAAGCAGAGCGGTGATCAGCGACGCCATGCCTGATCCAAACAAGGGATGGTGCCCCCACAGGGCCAAGTCATGGTGCTTGAGGGCATGGCCGAACGACAGGCCCAGGAAGGCCAGGCCGACGAGCGCGGCGAACAGCAGCAGYGATACGAAAGCGTGTTGAGCATTCATGTGACTTCCTCAGACTGCAACTTCGAATGGCGGTTTTAGCCAAGGCACCGAAGGTTGGCGAGGCCCAGGTTGAGTGGGGCGTCATCAAGCATGAGGACTTCGCCACGTTTCCGGCACCCAAAATACTGTTTAAATCAACAGTATCATGCCGGGTCGCCGTTGCCAGGTGTGAGGTGCACGCCAAGGCGTTCAATCCCGGCGGCCCAAGGGTCGCCGGGCTTTTTTGCCATCGTGGGGTCGCCAGACAATCCGCCGTGCCATGCCACGCCGACAACGCCGCGATCACCACCACGTCTATGTCGTGCTGCTGTCTGAACGCGTCTGGAACGAGCCAGCCTTTCGCAAGGCCAACCCCGGCCATGACATCGTCAAGCCCTGCCTGTACGTTGGCATGACGGGCCTGGACCCCGATCTGCGCTTTGACAGGCACATGGCCGGCGTGCAGGCCAATCGTTTCGTCCTGAAGTACGGCATGCGCCTGATGCCCGAGCTTTACGAGTTCTACAACCCGATGCCCTACGACGCGGCGCGCGACATGGAAGTGGAACTCGCCATCGGCCTGCGTGAGGCGGGCTACGCGGTGTGGCAGGCGTAGCCGGGAAAGAACAGCGTCAGCTCAGTCCCTGAGACCACGCGCCCAGACGCGGTCGGCGGCCTCGAACATCGTGCGGCCGTCCAGCATGGCCGGGTCGCGGACAAGGGCCAACCAGTCCAGCGTGTCGTGGTGGCTGCCGGGAATCAGGTCGGTCGACCGTTCCGCCACGAGCCAGGCATGCAGCCTGGCATACAGCGCGGGGTGGCGCGCCTGCGCCCAGGCCAGGCCAACGAGATCGCCATAGGCTTCCTCACGCCGCGTGGACCGCATGGCCAGCCAGGCCTGCTGCAGATCCGCGGCCAGGCCGTCCGGGGGCTTGGCGGCGACGAAGCCGGCCGGCACACCATGCCAGGCGCCATCGAGATAGCGGCGGCAATGGCCCAGTTCATGGGCGGCCATCAGCTCCAGGGCAGGGCCGCGCAACGCGGGGTCGAGGGCGTCGATCTGGCGCTGGCCTTCGGGGTTGCCGCGCATCGACAGCACCAGCTTGCAGCGGCCATCGACAAAACCCAGCGCGAGCGGCGCCGTGCCGGGCTCGGCCTGGGGCTGCACGACGATGTCCACCGGCAGGGCGAGCGCCTGGCGAGCATGGGCAATGACGGGCGTGATGCCCTGCAGCCAGCGCATTTCCAGGGCGGTCAGATCGGCGGCGTGAGCGGTCTGCGACAGCGCGACACACACAAAAGCAAAGGTGGAAAAAAGACGTCTCAGCACGGCAGACACTCCTTGAGAGCATCTTCGGGCGTGACCGGACGAGACTTGACTGCCCCGTGCCGCGCATCCGTGAACTATGCGGACCAAAGCCGGGCTAAGGTGTATCCATGAAAACCATGCGCGACCTGATGACGCCGCCGGCCCATATCCAGGGCCGCGTCGAGACCATCATCGTGCGCGGCGCACCGCGCGACCGGGCCCGACGCATCGAGCAGACGACGGCGCTGGCCGGCATTGGCCTGGCCGACGACCGGCTCGGCCAGCGCGGCGAGGCCGAGCTGTCGACGCGCCAGGTCACGCTGATCCAGCTGGAGCACCTGCCGCTGATCGCGGCATTTGCGCGCAGCGGCCCGATCGACCCGGTCGACCTGCGCCGCAACCTCGTCATCTCCGGCATCAACCTGCTGACGCTGAAGAACGCCAAGGTCCGCGTCGGCGCAGCGCTGATCGAGATCGTCGGCCCCTGCGCCCCCTGCTCGCGCATGGAGGAGGTCATCGGCCCGGGCGGCTATGCGGCGATGCGCGGCCATGGCGGCATGACGGCGCGCATCCTCGAGGGCGGCGCCATCCGCGTCGGTGATGTGGTGAGCGTGGGCCAAGCCGTCCTCATCTAGTCCGCACGTTCGACGATGTGGCGCCCGAACTGCACGCATCGCTATCCTGCCCGCCGATCGGGAGGCTACGTGATATGAAAATTGAGCAGGCGTACTACATCAAACTGGGACGCGGGGGCGAATGGGAGTCAAGTGCAATTGCCGGCAACAAGCTTCGTTTGGGCTGGCGCAATCAAAGCATCGAAGACGTTAACGCGGGTCGTTGGGAACTGATTGAGCAGCAACTGCGCCTTGAAAGCCAAGGAAAATTGGGCGTCGGTACAACCGACCTGAACCGCCTGCAGGACATCACGAACTCCGGCCCAAATGACGTTTGGGTGACCTTCCACTTAGCCAAGATGTGGTGGACTCGGCTACTTCCGGGGCCAGTTGAACAGGATGAGATTTCCAAGTTCCGCCGCACCACAGGATGGTCCGACGTCGGTGGCGAGAAGACCTTGTTCGCAAACGAGTTGCCCGGCCGTCTGGCGCAATTGCAGGCGTTTCGGGGCACCGTCTGCAGAGTGACTGATAAAAGCCTGCTGACCCGGGTTCTGACCGGCGAACGGAGCCCACTGTCATCCTCAATAGCCCTTTCTCGCGCCGACCTATCCAATTCGCTCTCGCGAGCCATTTGCGAATTGCATTGGAAAGACTTCGAGACGCTGGCGGATATGGTTTTCCGACATGCCGGCTGGATTCGAAACAGTGTGCTCGGCCAGCAGGCGAAGGCGCTCGACCTGGAACTTATTGAGCCGCTGACTCGCTCCAAGTACGTCGTGCAGGTGAAGTCACAGGCTGGTGTGCGAGATCTGGAAGAAACCATCAAGAGCTTCTCCAAGGACAACTATCGCCGGGTGTATTTCGTCGTTCACACACCGACACCGGAGCTGCGCTTCTACGACCGGCTGCCTGACCATGTCGAGTTGCTCCTGCCCGAACGGCTAGGCGAACTCGCCTTGGAGGCAGGTCTGACACATTGGATAGAAGCAAAGGTCGCATGAGCCGACTCAGTCTGGTCATGACCCAGACGTTCTGCGTCCCAGCGCGCTACCAGCCCTTCAAATCGCTGTTCGCTGCCCGCGCGCCCGCTCCAACACCCGCTGCGCGCTGGTCGTCGCACTGAGCTGATCTTGCAGAAACTGCGCCAGCCGCGGCTGCTGGCTGAAGGCGGCGTTGAAGCGGATGTGCGAGTCGCGAGCGCCATCGGCCGCGAAGGTGGCGCCGCGCACCAGCAGGATGCCGGCGCGAAAAGCCTCCTTCACGACGTTGTCCACGTCGACGCCGGCCGGCAGCGTGCCCCACAGGAACAGGCCGCCCTCGCCCGGATGCTCAAGCAGCACGCCGGCCTGGCGCAGCTGCAGCGTTGCCGCGGCGCGGGCCGCGGCCAGGCGCTGCTGCAGGCGGTCCAGGTGCTTGCGCCAGCGGCCGGCGGCCAGCACTTCCAGCAGCACGTATTCGTTGAGCGCGGCCGTCGTCAGCACCGAGATGATCTTCTCGCGCATCAGCGCCTTCAGCAGCGCCGGCTCGGCCGCCATATAGCCCAGGCGCAGCGCCGGGCTCATGGCCTTGCAGAAGCTGGAGTAGTAGATGACGCGGTCCAGCCCCGAGAGCTGGGCCAGCCGCGTCGGCGCGCCGGGGTGGAAGTGGCCCTGCACGTCGTCCTCGGCGATCAGGAAGTCGTGGCGCTGGGCCAGCATCAGCACCCGGTGCAGGTTGGCGGCCGTGCTGCCCCAGCCGGTGGGGTTGTGCAGCACGCTCTGGATGAAGAGCAGGCGCGGGCGGTGCTCGGTGCAGGCGGCGTCCAGCGCCTCCAGGTCGATGCCGTCGGGCCGTCGCGGCACCGGCACGATGGTCACGCCGGCCTGGCGCAGGCGGTCAAAGAGCAGGAAATATCCCGGCGTCTCGACGGCGACCGTATCGCCCGGGCGCAGGAAGGCGCGGCAGATCAGGTCGATGGCCTGGGTGCCGCCATAGGTCGTCAGGATGCGGCCGGCATCCACGGCCACGCCCTGGCTGCGCAGCAGCATCGCGATGCGCTCGCGCAGCTCAGGCAGGCCCTGCGGCGGGCAGCGCGAAGCCATGCCGGCCGTGGCGCGGGCCAGGCCGCGCTGCACGGCGGCCGCGGGGATGGCATCCTCCAGCCAGGTGGCCGGCAGCGCGCCGCTGCTGGCCAGCAGCACGCCGGCCTTCTGGTCGTTCGCCTGCTGGGCCAGCCAGACAGCCTCCTGCTCCTCGCCGGCTTCCACGCGCGCCGCCTGAGTCAAAAGGTCAGGCATGGCGTCCGCCGGGCCCTCGGCGACGAAGAAGCCGGCCGTGCCGCGCGAGTCGATGAGGCTGGCAGCGACGAGGCGGTCGTACGCGACGACGACGGTGTTGGGGCTGACGCCCAGCCGCGACGCGAGCTGGCGGATGGAGTTCAGTCGGGCCCCGGGCGGCAGCTGGGCGCTGGCAATCAAGGCATGCAGGCGCTGCTCGATCTGGTCGGCCAGCGGCGTCGGGGAGTCGCGGTCCAGAGAAAACATCAGCGCAGCAGCATCAGGGCCAGCACAACCAGGGAGGTGGCCATGATGACATTGAAGGCGCGGCGGCGCGCCGGGCTGGACAGGAAGCGGGAAATGCCGACGCCGAACAGCGCCCACATCGAGACGCAGGGGAAACCGATGAGGGCGCCCGTGAGACTGACGAACAAGGCGCCGCTGACGATGCTCCACTGTGCCGGCATGAAGACCGACGCCACCGTCACCGCGCGGATCCAGCTCTTGGGGTTCACCGCCTGGAACAGCGCGGCCTCCGCGAACCCGACCCGTTCCGGTGRCCGACCATTGGCGGCGGGCGCCACGGCCAGCTTCCAGGCCAGCACCAGCATGTAGAGGGTGCCTGCCAGCTTCAACATTTCGTGCAGCACCGGCCAGGCCGTGAAGACGGCACCCAGGCCCGTACAGGTCGCGAAGGTCAGCACGGCCACACCGGTGTTGGTGCCCAGGATGGCCGGCAGCGTGCGCCGGTAGCCGTAGTGGGCGCCGTTGGCCACCAGCATCATGTTGTTGGGGCCAGGGGTGCTGGACATCAGCAGGCAGTAGGTGGCGAAGGGCAGCATCTCGTTCATGGGGCCATTGCAGCGCCCGGCGGCCGGGACGTGAAGCTACAGCGCGCGGTGCCGTGCGGCGTGCTGTATCAATGCGGCGACCGACACAATGGCCATATGAGCTTCACCCTTCGCGCCGCCTGGGCCCTGGCCGCTGCCGTCGCCGCACCCGTCTGGGCCGAGCCGCCCGCCTATCGCACCCAGGGCCAATGCGACGGCCTGCCCGCCATCACCTCGTTGAAGGTCGCGCCCGAGTTCTGCCTCGCATTGGCCGCCTCCAACCTGGGTCGGCCACGCGGTGTGCTGGCGCTCAGTGCCAACCGCCTGCTCGTCACCGACATGGGCAACTGGAACTCCGGCCATGGCCGGCTGCTGGAGCTGACCCGCGAGCCGGGCCAGCCCTTCAAGGTCACGGTGCTGCTGAAGGGCCTGGACCGCCCGCACGGTCTGCGCAAGGATCCGCAGGGCCATGTGCTGCTGGCCGAGGCGCACCGGATCAGCCGCGTCGAACTGCCCGCGGGCCGGCTGCAGCCCCTCGTCACCGAGCTGCCCACCCAGGGTCGCCACCCGCTCAAGTCTTTCGCCGTCGACGCCGCCGGCGCCCTCTTCGTCAACTACGGCGCGCCGAGCGACCATTGCGAGGCCATGGACGGTGTCGCGGCCGGCACGGCCCAGGGTTGCGGCCAGACGGGCGGCAAGGCGCCGCTGGCGGCGGTCTGGAAGTTCACGCCGAAAGATGGCGGCGCATGGGAGGGCCAGCCCTTCGCGTGGGGCCTGCGCAATTCCGTCGGGCTGGCTTTCCACCCCGACAGCGGCGAGCTCTGGCAGGCCGAGAACAGCCGCGACAGCCTGCCCGGCGACAAATACGACAAGGCCAGCCCGCCCGATGAACTCAACCGCGTCGAACCCGGCCGTCACTACGGCTGGCCGCATTGCACCGGCGCCGACATCCTGGACAGCAGCTACGGCGCGCGCCGCTGCCAGGACTTCACCCCACCGGTGAAGCTGCTGCCGGCGCATGCCGCGCCGCTGGGCATGCTGTTCTACGGCAAGGCCGGGCCGGCGAAATGGCAGGGCAGCCTCGTCATGACCTGGCATGGCTACCAGCCGACGGGCCACCGGCTGATGGCCTGGCGCTTCGATGGCAAACACCAGCCCATGGGCGAGCCGCTGCCGCTGATCGTGGGATGGAGCGCCCAGGCCGGCAAGCACCCGATGGGCGCGCCGGTCGATGTCGACCAGGACGAGCAAGGCCGCCTGTGGATCACCGAGGACCGCAATGGCGACCTGCTGCTGCTCGCGCCGCGCTAGTCCATGGACTCGCTGATCTCCGCCGCTGCCCGCGCGCTGGCCGCGGGTGACGCGCTGGCGGCACTGAAGCGCGTCGCGCTGCGCGAGGACCCGCCTGCGCTGGCCTTGCGCGGCATCGCGATGGCCCAGCTCGGCGAGCTGGCCCGGGCGCGCGAGCTGCTCAGGCGCGCGGCCCAGGGCTTTGGCGCGCAGGAGGCCACGGCACGGGCGCGCTGCGTCGTCGCCGAGGCGGAGGTGGCGCTGGCCATGCGCGACTTCAGCGCCGCACCGCGCGCGCTGGAGGCCGCCATGGCCGCGCTCGAAACGCGCGGCGACCGCGTCAACGCGCTGCAGGCCCGACTGATCGCGGCGCGGCGGCAATTGCTGCTGGGCCGACTCGATGCCGCGGCAGCCCTGCTTGCGCCGCTTGACGACCAGGCATTGCCACCCCTGCCCGCTGCCGTGGCCGCCCTGGCCGGCGCGGAACTGGCGCTGCGCTCGCTGCGCATGGCCGAGGTGCACGCCGCCCTCGCACGCGCTCGCGACGCTGCCGCACGGGCCGGCGTGCCGGCGCTGATGGCCGAGGCCGCCGACGCAGCTGCCGTGCTCGACCACACCGCCGCACGCCGGCTCGTGGCCGGCGCCTGGCAGCCGCTGCGCCTGCACGAGGTGGCCGCGCTGATGGACTCGGGCGCCGTCGTCGTCGACGCATGCCGCCACGCGCTGAGTGCCGGGAAGTTGCGCGTGCCACTCGCCCGCCGCCCCGTCCTGTTCACGCTGTTGCGGGCCCTCGCCGAGGCCTGGCCGGGCGAGGCCGAGCGCGACACGCTGATTGCCCGCGCCTTTCGCATCCGCGAAGTCGACGAAACCCATAGAGCGCGGCTGCGCGTCGAGATTGGAAGGCTGCGTGCCCTGGTCAAGCCCGTCGCCGGCATCGAGGCGACCGCACGCGGTTTTTCGCTGCGCGCTCCGGAGGTGGCCGTGCTCTCGCCACCGATGGAAGGCGAGGCCAGCGAGCTGCTGGCCCTGCTGTCCGACGGCGCCGCCTGGTCCACCTCGGCCCTGGCCCTGGCCCTGGACGCCAGCCAGCGCACCGTGCAACGCGAGCTGGCCGAACTGGAGGCCGCAGGCCGCGTGCGCGCCATCGGCCAGACGCGCTCGCGGCGCTGGCTGGCGCCGCCGCTGACCGGATTCACGACGATCTTGTTACTCCCCGCCGCGCTGCAGCTTGGCTAAGGTTCGCCCATCGCAAGGAGCAAACCATGAACACCGTGATCCACCCCGCCGAGATCGTCCGCGAATACGGCCCCTTCGAAGGCGGCAAGAGCGTCGCCGGCGTCACCCACGATGGTCGGCGCGTCTGGGCCGCCACCGGCGCCGCCCTGGTCGCCTTCGACCCCGCCAGCGGCGAGGCCCAGCAGCGCATCGAGCGCCCCTGCGACGCCGGCACGGCCTTTGACGGCCGCTACCTCTACCAGCTCGCCGAGGCCCGCATCGACAAGATCGACCCCGCGACCGGCAGCGTCGTCGCGTCCATCCCGGCGCCGGGCCAGGGCGGCGACTCCGGCATGGCCTGGGCCGAGGGCAGCCTGTGGGTGGGCCAGCACCGCGGCCGCAAGATCCACCAGATCGACCCCGCCACCGGCGCCATCGAGCGCACCATCGAGTCCAACCGCTTCGTGACCGGCGTGACCTGGGTCGATGGCGAACTCTGGCACGGCACCTGGGAGGACGACGCCAGCGAGATCCGCCGCATCGACCCCGCCGATGGCAGCGTGCTTGAAAGCCTGCAGATGCCCGCCGGCACCAATGTCAGCGGCCTCGAATCCGACGGCGCCGACTTGTTCTACGCCGGTGGTGGCGGCACCGGCAAGGTCCGCGCTGTGCGCCGACCCAAGCGCGCTTAACCACTGAATTCCCCTGAGCAGAACTCACCCGAACCCCGGGTGGAGCCGCTGCATTGCCTTCACCCACCCAAGGAGCCTTTGATGAACGCCCCCATTTCTCATCCTGTCGTCACCCGCGATCTCTGGATCGCCGAACGCAAGAACCTGCTCGCCCGCGAGAAGGAACTGACCCGCCTGCGCGACCAGGTCGCCGAAGAGCGCCGCACCCTGCCCTGGGTGCGCCTGGACGATGCCGCCTACGTCTTCGACACGCCGGCCGGCCCGCGCAAGCTGAGCGAGCTGTTTCAGGGCAGGCGCCAGCTGTTGGTACAGCACTTCATGTTCGGCCCCGGCTGGGAGCAGGGCTGCAAGAGCTGCTCCTTCATGGCCGACCACCTCGACAGCATGGCACCCCACCTGGCCCAGCGCGACATTGCGCTGCTGGCGGTGTCGCGCGCGCCGCTGGCCGACCTCGAGGCCTTCAAGCGCCGCATGGGCTGGCAATTCGCCTGGGCCTCGTCCAACGGCAACGACTTCAACCGCGACTTCCACGTCAGCTTCACGCCGGCGGACCGGGTCGACGGCGAGGTCTATTACAACTTCCACATGACACCCTTCCCGAATGAAGAGGCGCCCGGCATCAGCATCTTCTGCAAGGACGACGACGGCCAGGTCTTCCACACCTACTCGACCTTCGGCCGTGGCGTCGAAGTGATGATGGGCACGTACAACCTGATCGACCTGACACCCAGGGGCCGCGATGAGGCGGGCCTGAGCTACACGATGGAGTGGGTGCGCCACCATGACCGCTACGAGTCGGCAGCACCCGCGGCGGCAGCCTGCTGCGGCGGCGCCAAGGCCTGACAGCCATGAGCGCCACCAGCCTCTGGCCCTGGCTGGCCCTGGCCGGCGCCGGCGCCCTGCACGGCCTGAACCCGGCCACCGGCTGGGGCCTGGCCGCCTGCTCAAGGGACGCGCGCCGCGCCCTGCTGCCGATCGCGCTCGGCCATGCCGGCGCCGTCGGTGGTGTGGCGGTGCTGGTGGCTTTGGGCGGGACCATGGGCAGCGGGCAGCTGCTGTGCGGCCTGCTCTTGCTGCTGGCGCTGGCGCTGCGGCGCGCCAAGACCGGGCTGGCGTTGTGGTCCTGCCTGGTGGCCAGTGCCCATGGCAGCGGCATGATGCTGGTGCCAGCATTGGTGCCGCTATGCCTGAGTGCCTCACCGGCCCGCGAGATCACTGCCTCGGGCTCGCTGTTGCTGGCCTTGGCGGCCGTGGCCGTCCACATGGCGGCCATGCTGGCCGTGACGGCGGCCCTGGCCCTCGTGGGGAAACGGTGGATTTCTATACTGGCCGCCCTTGCCAACCGCCTGCGCGGCGCCCGCCATGACCCAAGCCCTCACTCCTCCGTCAACGCCCGCGCCCGGTGATGAACTGCAGGCTGTCGTCGAGGCCTTGCGTGACGAACGCAGGCGCTGGCGCGAGGCGCACCGCCGCGGCGGCGACGGCCGCGAGCTGCCGTCGCGCGAGCTGCTGGCAGGCATGGTGCAGTGCCTGTCGGGCGCGCTGTTCCCGATGCGCCTGGGGCCGCCAACGCTGCAGCCCGAGAACGAGGATTTCTACGTCGGCCACACCATCGGCACCGCCATGGCAACACTGCGCCAGCAGGCCGCGCTGGAGCTGCGCCACGAGGCCCGCCAGCGTGGCGATGACGCACCCAGCCAGGATGCCGCCGAGCTGGCCACTCGCTTCCTGCGCACCCTGCCCGGCGTGCGCGTGCTGTTGGACAGCGACGTGCTCGCCGCCTACCAGGGCGATCCGGCGGCGCGCAGCGTCGACGAGGTGCTGCTGTGCTACCCCGGCGTGCGCGCCCTGATCAGCCACCGCCTCGCGCATGAGCTCTACAAGCTCGGCCTGCCGCTGATCGCCCGCGTCGTCGCCGAGCTGGCCCATGCCGACACTGGCATCGACATCCACCCCGGTGCCACGATCGGCAGCGGCTGCTTCATCGACCATGGCACCGGCGTGGTCATCGGCGAGACGGCCGTCATCGGCGAGCGCGTGCGCATTTATCAGAACGTCACGCTGGGCGCCAAGAGCTTCCCCACCGACGGCGACGGCAATCTCGTCAAGGGCCAGCCGCGCCACCCCATCGTCGAGGACGAGGCCGTCATCTATGCCGGCGCCACCGTGCTGGGCCGCGTCACCATCGGCCGCGGCGCCGTCATTGGCGGCAATGTCTGGCTGACGCGCAGCGTGCCGCCGGGCAGCCTTGTCACGCAGGCGGACTCCCTGGCCGGCACAACCTGAAACAGCGAGCGCCCGCCGTGGCGCTAAGGTGGTGACATGCAAGCCGATGAACAAGAGATCCGTGATCTCGTGACGACTTGGATGGCCGCCACGCGCGAGGGCGATGTCCAGGCCGTGCTCGCACTGATGACGGATGACGCCGTCTTCCTGACGCCCGGCCGGGCTCCGATGACCAAGAGCGATTTCGCCAAGGCCGCYGAGAGCCAGGCACGCGGCAAGGCGCCGAAGTTCGACGGGCACAGCGAAATGCTGGAGCTCCAGGTGTTGGGCGACTGGGCCTWCATGCGCACCCGCCTGAGCGTGACCGCCACGCCGCCGGATGGCTCGCCGCCGACACGCCGCGAAGGGCACACGCTGACGCTGCTGCGCAAGGACGGCGGCCGCTGGAAGCTGGCGCGTGACGCCAACCTGCTGGCGCCGGTAGCCTAGCGCTCACTCTGATCAAGCCCCAGCCAGCGCGCCAGTGGCGCCAGCGTCGGGCCCTGGATGAGCAGGGACAACAGCACGACGACGAAGGCCACGTCGAAGAAGCGCCAGCCGTTCGGCAGGCCGGCCAGCACCGGGTAGGTGGCCAGCACGATAGGCACCGCGCCGCGCAGGCCCGACCACKCCACGAAGCACTGCGCCCGCCAGCCAAAGCCCAGCGGCGCCAGGCACAGGAACACCGCGGCGGGCCGCGCGACCAGCATCAGGCCGGCCGCCAGCAGCAGGGCCGGGCCGATCAGGCGCAGGACCTCATGCGGCGTGACCAGCAGGCCCAGCAGCAGGAACAGCACCGCCTGGGCCAGCCACGTGTAGCCGTTCAGCCCGGGCAGGCTCATCGCCGCCACGCGTTCGGCACGGTGGCGCACCAGCAGGCCGGCCACATACACAGCCAGGAAGCCCGAGCCGCCGCAACGGTTGGTGACGGCAAACAACAGGAAGCCCAGGGCCGCCATCAGCAGCGCCGTCAACCCGTCGTGGTCATCTGTGATGGGCAGCTTGCCCACCCACCATGCGGCCAGCAGGCCGCCCAGTACGCCGGCGAGCAGGCCCAGCCCGAGCTGCTCGCCCAGCAGGGGCAGCAGGTCGACCAGGCTGTTCACTTGCGCGTCGCCCGACTGGCCGAAGGGCATCAACCAGGCGATCAGGCCGATGGTCAGCACCATGGCCATGGGGTCGTTCAGCGCCGACTCCACCTCGATGGTGGCCGCCAGGCGCGGCTCCAGGCGCAGCTTGCTGGCGGCGAACTGCGCAAACACGGCGGAGGCATCGGTGGACGAGACCGCCGCGCCCAGCAGCAGGCCTTCGGTCCACGGCATGTCCAGCACCRCCTTCGCGATTCCCGCGACGATGGCGGCCGTGATCGCGACGCCTACCGTGGCCAGCAGGCTGGCCGGCAGCATCGCGCGGCGCACCTCGCTCCAGCGCGTGCGCAGGCCGCCATCGAACAGGATGAGGGCGAGCGCGAGATTGCCGACGGTGACGGCCAGCCGGTGGTCGTCGAAGGGCAGGCCCAGCGGCCCATCCACGCCGGTCAGCATGCCAACCGCCATGAAGACGAGCAGATGCGACAGGCCGAGGCGGTGGGTGTAGAGGGCGCCGGCGATGGCGACCAGAACGAGCGCAGCAATGGCCGCCGTCAGCAACTCGGGGCCGGCGGCGGCGCTGTGGATCACAAAGTTCAGCCTGCCGCGGCGGGCACGATGTCAGGCGCGTCGGGCGAGGCGCCTTTGCGCGTTGGCGCCGGGCCAGCCGGCGCCGGTGACTGCAAGCCGACAACGTTGACGGTGTTGGTGGTGAACGCCAGACGGATGCCGCGCTGCTGCAGCTCGCGCATCAGCGCCAGGTTCAGCGTCTGCTGGTGGTCCATGTAGACGTCATAGCTGGGATCGTTGACGCGGTAGACCACCTCGAAGTTCAGCGAGTTCTCGCCGAAGCCCTTGAAGTGGGCCCGTACCAGTTCGAGCTTGGGGTCGGCGTCRATCAGCCCCTTGACCAACGGCGGCACCGCGGCAGCGTCATCGGCGGACGCATCGGACGTGATGCCGAAGGTGAAGGCGACGCGACGCGTCTGCAGGCGCTTGAAGTTGGCCACCGTGCGCTTGAGCAGCTCGGCGTTGGACATGACGATCTGCTCGCCGCCCAGACTGCGGATGCGCGTCGTCTTCAGGCCCACGCGCTCCACCGTGCCGGTGACGTCGCCGACGGTGATGGAGTCGCCCACCTCGAAGGGCTTGTCCACCGCGATGGCGAGTGACGCAAACAGGTCGCTGAGGATGTTCTGCACGGCCAGCGCCAGCGCGATGCCGCCGATACCCAGGCTGGCGACGAAGGCCGTGATGTTGACGCCCAGGTTGGACAGCACGGCCAGCACCACCACCACCCACAGCGCGCCGCGCAAGCCCCAGCTGAGCAAGGTGGCCGAGGCCGAGAGCGCCGCCGTACCGCCATGGCGCGTCTGCTGGGCYGCGAGCACCTGCGCCACCGCCTGCTGGGCCCACAGGCCGAGCTGCAGGGCCACGACGGCGAACCACAGCTGCGACACGCGGTCATGCCAGCGGTCGTCCAGCGGCAGCATGTTGAGCCCGACCAGCAGGCCCACCACCCAGATCAGCGCGCCATTGGTGCGCTCCAGCACGCTGACGAGGCCGTCGTCCAGCGTGCTGCTGGTGCGCTGCGACAGTTTGCGCAGCCGCTGCACGACGAAGCGCAGGCCGACCTTGATGATGACGATGGTCAAGGCGCCGGCCAGCACGGCGGGCAACACGTCGGTCCAGCCCACATCGGGCCAAGCGGCCTGCATGCGCGCAATGAATTCATTCCAGGTCATCGCGACCTCCTGCAGTCTTCAATCCCATGACCGTAGGTGCGCTGTTCCCGCCAGTCTGTCAGCGGGTGACAGCCGGCAGTGTGGGCCTCGGCTGACAGGGACGACCGTCGTGGACGGGGTGTCGGCTGACACCGCGCAGCGGCGCCGACATCTAAGGTCTAAGCCTCACGGTTTCCGCCTTGAAACCCTTTGAAAGAGGATCCGCCATGGACACCACCACCCACCATGACATGCAGGCCCTGTTCTGCCAGCTCGGCCTGCCGGATTCGCCGGCCGAAATAAAGCAGTTCATCCGCCTGCACCGGCCGCTGCCGCAAACGCTGAATCTGTCGGAGGCCCCGTTCTGGAACGCCAGCCAGGTCGCCTTCATCCGCGAGCAATGGCATCAGGACGATGGTGACTGGTGCGGGCAGATCGACCAGCTGAACGCTCTGCTGCGCGAGCATCCCGACCCCTCGGAGCTGGCCCAGGCTCCAAACGACAGCGCCGGCGGATGAAACAGCCCTCGTGGTCGGCGCTGCTCAACCGCAACGCCGCGCTGTTCAAGCGGGCGACCCAGCCGCTGCGCGAGCGCCATCGTCCGCCGTCCAGCGCGGGCAGCTGGTTGATGGGCCTGGTGATGGCCGCGGACGGGCCGCGCCGCTACTACCTGTTCCGGCCCGCGAGCGTGCGCTTCGGCGAACGGCTGCCGTTGCTCGTCATGCTGCATGGCTGCCACCAGGACGCCAAGAGCTTTGCCGCCAGCACGCGCATGAATGCCGTCGCCACGCGCGAGCGCTTCCTGGTGCTCTATCCCGAGCAGCCACGGCTGTGCAACACCCAGGGCTGCTGGAACTGGTTCGACACACAGTCGGGCCGCGCCTTCGCCGAGGCCGGCTGGATCATGAAGGCCGTCGACCAGGTCTGCATGCTGTACACGGCCGACCGCGAGCGCATTGCCGTGGCCGGCCTGTCGGCCGGCGCCAGCATGGCGGCCCTGCTGGCCACGCGCTACCCGCAGCGCTTCAAGGCCCTGGTCATGCACTCGGGCGTGCCGCCCGGCACGGCGAGTTCGCCGGTCTCGGCCGTCGGTGCGATGCAGGGACGGCGCCAGCCGCTGCCGCCCGGCTCGGCCCACGACTGGCCGCCGCTGATGGTCATCCACGGTGACGCGGACCGCGTCGTATCAGCCCGCAACGCCGGTTCTGCGGCGCTGATGTGGTCCGAGGCGGCCGGCGCGCACCAGGAGCCGGCGCAAGAACAGCGCCGCGGCAAGCGCTACCCGATGCGGGTGACGCAGTTCAAGCGCTCGCGCGAGGTGGTGGCGACGCTGGTGGAGGTCGACCGACTGGGCCACGCCTGGAGCGGCGGCGCGGCGCGCCAGCGCTTCAGCGACGCCAACGGGCCGGACGCATCACGCATGGTCTGGCGCTTTGTGGCGCGGCAGTTCGAGGCGCAGCAGACAAAGATCCAATCCCTTCGCTGAGCGCCGGCATTGCCGGACCGCTTGCACTTCAATCCATGATTCGATAATAATGGAAGTATGGATGAACAAGCCGTCGAGCAATTTGTAATCAAGGCCCTCGCCGCCCTGGCCCAGCCGCTGCGCCTGCGGGTGTTCCGCGCCCTGGTCGTCGTCGGTGATGCGGGGCTGACACCCGGCGCCATCCAGGAGGGGCTGGGCGTAGCACCAGCCACGCTGTCCTTCCATCTGAAGGAACTCGTCAACGCGGGCCTGGTGACCCAGGAGCGCGCCAGCCGCAACCTGATCTATCGCGCCCAATACGACAGCATGAACTCGCTGCTGGGCTATCTGACCGAAAACTGCTGCCAGGGCGCCACCTGCGTCGTGCCGAGCGGCACGGCATCCTGCTGCTGAGATCGCCATGACCACCCACGTCCTCATCCTCTGCACCCACAACTCCGCCCGCAGCGTGCTCAGCGAGGGCATGCTGAACCACTGGGCAAAGAAGCTCGGCCGCGACGTGCARGCGCACAGCGCCGGCAGCGCCCCGAGTGGCCGCATCAACCCCTTTGCGCTGGAGGCGCTGAGCAACGCCGGCGTCGATATTTCGGGCTACCGCAGCAAGAGCTGGGATGAATTCAGCCAGGACGGCGCACCACCGCTGTCCATCGTCATCACCGTCTGCGACAGCGCGGCCGCCGAGCAGTGCCCGGTCTTCTTCGGTGGCAGCGGCAGCCAGCCGGTCAAGGTGCACTGGGGCTACCCGGACCCTTCCAATGCCGAGGGCGGCGATGAGGGCAAGCGCCGCGCCTTCGAGCTGACGCGCCAGGCCATCGGCTTTCGGCTCCTGCAACTGCTGGCCCTGCCACTGGCCACGATGAGCAAGGCCGAGCTGCAGCAAGCCCTCGTCGGGATCTCGAAGGCATGAACCTGCCTCGCCGACTCCTCGCCGAAGCCCTGGGCACGGCCCTGCTGCTGGCCGTCGTCATCGGCTCCGGCGTCATGGCCGAGCGCCTGTCCGGCGGCAACGTGGCCCTCGCGCTGCTGGCCAACACGCTGGCCACGGTCGGCGGCCTGTACGTGCTGATCGAGGTTTTCGGCCTAGTCAGCGGCGCTCACTTCAACCCCGCCGTCAGCGCCGTGATGGCTTGGCGGGGCGAGCTGCCCGTCGCCGCCCTGCTGCCCTATGTCGCCGCACAACTGACCGGCGCAATGCTGGGCGCGTGGCTGGCACACGCAATGTTCGACATGAGCGTGCTGCAGTTCTCGACCAAGCTGCGCGCCGGCACGGGGCAGTGGGTCGCGGAGGGCGTCGCGACCTTCGGCCTCGTGCTCGTCATCCTGCGCGCGCCGGGCTCGCGCGTTGCGGCCATGGTGGCAGCTTATATCGGTGCGGCCTACTGGTTCACCGCGTCGACCTCCTTCGCCAACCCGGCGGCCGTGTTCGGCCGCATGTTCAGCGACAGCTTCGCCGGCATCGCGCCCGCCAGTGCACCGGGCTTTGTCGTTGCTGAACTGGTGGGCGCCGTGATGGCCGTGGCGGTGAACCGCGTGCTGTCAAGCACGGCCGCCGAGGTCACGGCCCGACGCGCGGCCTGACCGTGACTTGAACGCGCGGGGCTGCGAGCCCCGCCTTTTTGACCCAGGTAGTTGCTATTGACAACGAACAAAGCGGACCTCAACATGCGCCCGGATAGTTGCTATACACACCCAAATGACCGAGTCCGCCCCCGGCAGCCTGTTGCGCGAAGTGGCGCGCCTGTACACCCGCGCCCAGCGCGTCGTGGCCGACTGCTGCCGCACCACCAGCACGCAATGCCATCTGCTGACCGAGCTGGGCCRCTCCGGGCCGCTGCCGCTGTCGGAACTGGGCACGCGGGTCAGCCTGGAGAAGAGCTGGGTGTCGCGTGCCGTGGAAGCCATGGCAGCCCGTGGGCTGGTGAGCAAGGAGCCGAACCCGCTCGACGCAAGGAGCTGGCTCGTCACGCTCACCGCCGACGGCGAACGCACCGTCCGTGAGCTGAACCAGACCCTCGACGACCATGCCCAGCAGCTGCTGGCATCCCTGAGCGAGCGCGAACGCGCCGCCGTCGAGACCTCTTTGCTGACGCTCCTGAAGGCCTTGCGCGAAGACCCGGCCGCGACCTGCTGCCTGCCGCCCCAAGTGCTGAAGGAGCCCATCCAGGATTCCAAACCATGCTGTTGAACGACACCCCCTCCCTGCGCCAGGCCGGCGCCGCCGACTGGCCCGCCATCGAAGCCCTGCTGCTGGCGAACAAGTTGCCCACCGAGGGCGCGCAGGCGCACCTGCCCACCTATCTGCTTGCCATCAGCAACGGCGAGCTCGTCGGCTGTGCCGGCGCCGAGGTCTACGGCCACGTCGCCGGAACCATCGCGCTGCTGCGCTCGGTGGCCATTGCCCCGGGCCTGCACAAGCAGGGCATCGGGCGCCTGCTCGTCGAGCGGCTGCTGCAGGAAGCCCGCTCGCGCGACATCGCGGCCCTCTATCTGCTGACCGTCACGGCGCCGGAGTACTTCGCGCAATACGGCTTCAAGCGCATGAAGATCGAGGACGCACCGGCCGCATTGAAGGCCTCGGCCGAATTCCAGGGTGCCTGCCCGGCCTGCGCGGCGCTGATGACGCTGGTGCTGCGTGAAGCGCCGGTCGCCGATGGCCCGCTGCCGGTCGCGGTGCTTGGCGCCGGGCCGGTCGGGCTGGCGGCGGTCGCCCAGCTGATCGAGCGCGGCCTGCCGTTTGTCGCGCTGGAGGCCGGCGCGACGGTGGGCGCCAATCTCGTCGACTACGGCCATGTGCAGCTGTTCTCGCCGTGGCAGTTCGACGTCGACCCCGCGATGGCCCGCCTGCTGTTGCCCACTGGCTGGACAGCGCCGCCGGCGGCCGAGCTGCCCAAGGCCGGCGAGGTGGTCGAGCGCGTGCTCAAGCCCTTCGCAGCGCTGCCCCAGGTGGCTGCCGCGCTGAAGCTCGGCGCACGCGTCGTGGCCATCAGCCGCGAGGGTTTCGACAAGGTCAAGAGCGCCGGGCGCGACCAGGCTGCCTTCCTGATCCGCTACGAGCAAGGCGGCGAAGTGCACGAGCTGCGCGCCCGCGCCGTCATCGACGCAACCGGCACCTGGAACCAGCCCAATCCGGTCGGCGCCAACGGCCTGCACGCCATCGGCGAGACCGAGGCAGGGGCGCAGATCTTCTACGGCATTCCGGACGTGACGGGCGCGCAGAGGGCGCGCTACGAGGGCCGGCGCACCCTGGTCGTCGGCGCCGGCCACTCGGCCGCGAATGCGCTGCTGGCGCTGGCCGAACTGGCCAGGCAGTCGCCCGGCACGCGCCTGGCCTGGGCCGTGCGCACGCCGACGCTGCAGCGCGTCTTCGGCGGTGGCGACGCGGACGCCTTGCCTGCCCGCGGCGCGCTGGGCACGTCGCTGCGCCGGCTGCACGATGGCGGTGCACTGGGGTTCTTCGCTGGCCTGCGCATCACGCGGATCGAGCGCGTGGGCGGGCAGCTGCGCCTCAGCGGTTTGGACCCGAAACAGCAGCCCGTCGTCGTTGACGGTGTCGACGAAATCATCTGTGCGACCGGCCAGCGCCCCGACCTGTCAATGGCCAGCGAGCTGCGCGTCAAGCTCGACCCGTGGCTGGAATCCACCGAAGCGCTGGGGCCGCTGATCGACCCGAACCTGCACAGCTGCGGCACGGTGCGCCCGCATGGCCACCGCGAGCTGGCCCACCCGGAGCCGGGCTTCTACACCGTGGGCGTGAAGAGCTATGGCCGCGCACCGACCTTCCTGATGGCGACGGGCTTCGAGCAGGCGCGCTCGGTCGTCGCCGCTATCGCGGGCGACCTGACGGCGGCGGACCGGGTCGAACTGGAGCTGCCGGAGACGGGTGTCTGCTCGGTCAACCTGGCGGTCGAAGGCGAGGCGTCCGGCTGCTGCGGCCCGGCAGCGGTGGTGGCCGTGGCCGCGCCCAAGTCGGGCTGCGGCCCGAGCAGCTGCGCCCCCAAGCCGGCGCCGGAGCGCGCCACGCGCTGCTGCGGCTGAGCATGGCAGCCAGCCGCCTGCGCGTCGTCGGCTCGCTGGGCACCGCCCAGACCCTGGCCTGGGCCTCGACCTACTACCTGCCCGCCATGCTGGCGCGGCCGATGGCGGCGGAGCTGGGCGTGTCGGAACCGACGGTGTTCGCGGCCTTTTCCGCGGCCCTGGTCGTCTCGGCGATCGTTGGGCCGCACTCGGGCCGCCGCATCGACCACTGGGGCGGCCGGCCGGTGCTGATGGTGACCAGCCTGCTGTTCGCCGTCGGTCTGGCGCTGCTGGCCCTGGCCGATGGGCCGGTCGGGCTTTTCGCCGCCTGGCTGGTGTTGGGCGTGGCGATGGGCAGCGGGCTCTACGAGGCAGCCTTCGCGTCGCTGGTGAGGCTGTACGGCCATGACGCGCGCAGCGCCATCACCGGCATCACGCTGATCGCGGGCTTTGCCAGCACCGTCGGCTGGCCGTTGACGGCGGCGCTGGAGCACACCTTCGGCTGGCGCGGCGCCTGCTGGGCCTGGGCGGGGCTGCATCTCCTGGTGGGCCTGCCACTGAACGCCTGGCTGCCCAAGGCCGCGGCGCTGGCGGTGTCCACCCAGGCGCCAGCGGCTGCGAACGGCGAAGCGCCGCCGATGCGGACCGCCGCGCTGCTGGCCTGGGTGTTCGCGGTGACCTGGTTCATCAGCACGGCGATGGCTGCACATCTGCCACGGCTGCTGGGTGCCGCGGGCGCCGCGCCAGCGGCGGTCATCCTGGTGAGCGCTCTTGTCGGGCCGGCCCAGGTCGCGGGGCGGCTGCTGGAGTTCGGGTTCCTGCGGCGCTTGCACCCCTTGCAATCGGCGCGCGCCGCGGCGCTGATGCATCCGCTGGGCGCGGCCCTGCTGGCCGTCATCGGCGCGCCTGCCGCGATGGTGTTTGCGCTGTTGCATGGCGCGGGCAACGGCGTGCTGACCATCGCCAAGGGCACGCTGCCGCTGGCCTTGTTCGGGCCGCTGGGCTACGGGCAGCGCCAGGGCTTGCTCGTGCTGCCGGCGCGTCTGGCGCAGGCGCTGGCGCCATGGCTGTTCGGCCTGCTGCTGGCGGACTTCGGAACCGGCGTGCTGTGGTTGTCGACCGGCCTGGCCTTGAGCGCGCTGGCGGCCCTGCTTTTCATCCAGGTGCCCGCGCGCACCATCCCACCCCCTATGGAGGACCCGCCTTGAAGATCCGCACCGCCACTCCCGAGGACGGCACCGCCGTCGCGGCCATCTACGCGCCCATCGTGGCCCACACCAGCATCTCCTTCGAGACGGACCCGCCGGACGCGCTGGAGATGCGCAGCCGCATCGAGAAGACGCTGGCCAGCCTGCCCTGGCTGGTGGCCGAGGATGCGGACGGCACCGTCTGCGGCTATGCCTACGCCAGCAAGCACCGCGAGCGGGCGGCCTACCAGTGGTCGGTGGACACGACGGTCTACGTGCGCGAGGACACACGCGGCCAGGGCGTCGGCCGGGCGCTTTACGAGAAGCTGCTGCCGCTGCTGGCCGAGCTCGGCTACTTCCAGGCYTTYGCCGGCATCGCCYTGCCCAATGCGGGCAGCGTGGGCCTGCACGAGGCGGCGGGCTTCGAAGCCCTGGGCGTGTATCGCAACGTCGGCTTCAAGAACGGCGAGTGGCGTGACGTGGGCTGGTGGCAGAAGTCGCTCAGGCCTCTGGAAACGCCCTCGGCACCGCAGGCCTTCAGCGCCCCGCGTTGATCTGCTGGATCAGCGCTCGGTGGCTGGGCAGATCGGCAATGGCGCGGTCGGCAAAACGCTGGATCTTGGCGAACAGCTTGTCGGCGTCCACCATCTGCGGGAAATCGCTGCGCCCGGCGCTGAGGTCGGTGGCGAAGCCCATGCCGTAGAGGATGTACTGGTAGTTGAAGAAGGCGAAGGTTTCGGTGTCGAGCACGAAGTCGAAACGGCCCGGCGGGCGCAGCTGCCACTCCTCCAGCAAGCCGGCCAGTCGATCCGGGATGGTGGCCGGCGCGGCGTTGTCGCGCCAGAAGGGCTCCTGCCGCTGGCTCAGGCAGTAGTGCAGCTTCAGGAAGTTGATGATGTTCTCGAAGCGCGCCGTCATCAGCTCGTTGAAGCGCCGCGCCGGTGCATGGATGGGGCCGCTGTGCGGCAGCATCTCGGCGATCATGCCGACGGCTGCTTCGATGAGGACGAGGCCCGTGGCCTCCAGCGGCTCCAGGAAACCGGCCGACAGGCCGACGGCGACGCAGTTCTTCACCCACTGCTGCTCGCGGTAGCCGGGCGTGAAGGGGATGCTGCGCACGCCCAAGTCTTCGTGCCCGGCACCGCAGTAGGCCCGCAGGATGTCGGCGGCACGGTCGTCGCTGAGGTGGTCGCTGGAATAGACGCAGCCGATGCCGCGCGCGCCGTTCAAGCCGATCTCCCACAGCCAGCCCGCCTCGTGGGCGGTAGCGATGGTGGAGCTCTCCATGACCGCGTTGGCATCCAGCGGCACCTTGCAGGCCAGGGCGCGGTCGACGAAGAGCTGGTGGCGCACGGACTTGAAGTTCGAACCCATCGCCCGGCCGATGAGCTCGGCGCGAAAGCCCGTGCAGTCGATATAAAGCTCGGCCTCGAAACGGCCCAGCTGGGCGGTGTCGAGATGGGCGATGGCGCCCGTCGCATCGAGAACGACGTCAGTCACCGTGCCTTCGACGTGGCGCACGCCGAGCTCACGGGCGCGCGCGGCCAGCAGCTTGGCGAGCTTGAGCGCGTCGAAGTGGTAGGCGTAGTTCAGCGGCGCCGCATAGGGCGCCTCGCCGGCCCGCTTGGGCGCGCGGTGGGCTTCGGCAACGCGCACCTGCAGCGTCATGGCCTCGGCGAAGGGCATGCGCCCGGCCTCGTCCTGCAGCAGCCAGTAGGGCACGAGGTTGAGATCCTCCGTGTAGAAGGGCGCCTCGAAGGGATGGAAGAACTGCTGATGCTGACCCGCGGTGGGCGTGCGCGCCCAGTCGACGAAGCGGATGCCCTGCTTGAGCGTGGCCGAGGTCTCGCGGATGAAGCGGGCCTCGTCAATGCCGAGAAATTGCAGCGTACTGCGGATGGTGGGGAAGGTGCCTTCACCGACGCCGACGCTGCTGATGTCGGGCGACTCCAGCACGGTCACCTCCAGGTGGCTGCGCTCGGACAGCTTGAGGGCCTTGGCCAGGTAGGCGGCGGTCAGCCAGCCGGCCGTGCCGCCGCCGACGATGAGAATGCGTCGCTTGTTCATGCTCTCGTATAGAGGTTCTTCAGCCACTGCTGGCCGGTCTGGGCGCCATGGCTCCAGTCCTCGTCCTCGTCACTGGGCTGGGCGACGTAGCCGGAGGGGTTGAGCAGCTTCACGCGCCCGACGCGGAATGCCGAGACGCGGTGGGTGACGAAGGTGAGGCCATGTTCCAGCGCCGTCGCGGCGAGCAGCCCGTCGCGGGTGTTGGCGTAGGGCAGCTGGGCCCGGCGGCGCACGACGGCCGCGTCCACCGGCAGCACGCGGCCTTCGAAGGCGGGGGTGACGCGACTGTCGATCCAGTCGCGCACGACGAGGCCGGCGGCGCGGTCCTTGCGGCCCAGGCGGGCGGCGGCGTTCTCGATCTCCAGCAGGTTCAGCGCCGAGATGAAGAGTTTTTGCCGCGGCAGGCCGGCGGCCCAGGCGGCAAGACCCGCGTCGGACTGGCCGGCCTTGGCCTTGCGCAGTTCGAGAACGATGCTGGTGTCGAGCAGGAACATGGCGCCCTCAGGGGAGGTTTTCGCGGTGATCCCAGGCGCCATCGGCCGCGGCGTCGGCCGCATCGATCGTCACGACCTCGGGCATGGCCAGCAGCTCCAGGATGCTCTCGCCCTCGCCGGTCAGGCGGCGGTACTCGGCAATGCTCATCAGCACATGAGTGGGCTGGCCGCGGTCGGTGATGACGACCGGCTCGACCTGCGCCGCCCGCTTGGCGAGGCTGACGTCACGGTTGAAATCGCGGCTGGTGAGCAGTTTCATGGCCTCGTCAATGTACCTACCTACCTGCAATCGCGCAATTGGGATGTAGGTACATAGGCCCGGATCTGCTCGACCCAATGGACATTGAAAACCCGGCTGGCAAAGTGTTCCACGTGGTGAGAGCGCTTTCACCAAAAGAGGCAGACAACGTTGTACAAAACCGCGCGGCGGTGCGTGGCAACGGCAAAAAATCTACAGGAACAGCCATGGAATTCGACCTTCTTGCCATCATGGGCGACGTGTTCGCCAAACATGGTCCCGCTGCGGCCGCGGCCGCCAAGACCTACGCGCCGGGCGACTTCAGCATCCACTTCTTCCTGCAGCTGGGCATCATCATGCTGGCCTGCCGGGTCGTCGGCTGGGCCGGCCGCAAGTTCCTGGGTCAGCCCCAGGTGGTCGGCGAAATGATCGCGGGCGTCATCCTTGGGCCGTCGCTGCTGGGCCTGTTCTTCCCCGACGTGCAGTCCGCCATCTTTCCGAAGGAAATGCGCACCGTGCTGTACACCGGCGCCCAGCTCGGGGTGGGCCTGTACATGTTCCTGGTCGGCACGACGTTGCGGCTGGACCACTTCGCCAGCAAGGCCAAGAGCGCCATCGGCGTGTCGGTGTCCGGCATCGCGGCCCCGTTCTTCATCGCCTTCCTGATCACGCCCTTCCTGCTCACCGTGCCGGGCCTATTCGCCGAAGGCATCTCGACGACCAACGCGACCCTCTTCATGGGCGCCTGCATCGCACTGACGGCTTTCCCGATGCTGGCCCGCATCATCAACGAGCAAGGCCTGGCCCACACGTCGCTTGGCACGCTCGCGCTCACGGCAGGCGCCTTTGACGATGCCGTCTCCTGGTGTGTGCTGGCCCTGGTGCTGGCGGCCTTCGGTGCCGGCCCTGGCGTGGCCGTGCTGGCCATCGGCGGGGGCGTCCTCTGGGCGGCCTTCATCATGCTGTTCGGCCGCAAGCTGCTGGCGCCTCTCGGCCGCATGGTCGAGCGTGACGGCCACATGAGCCACACGGTGCTGGGCATCACGCTGATCTGTTTCTGCCTGTCCGCCTTCGTCATGGACGCCGTCGGCATCCACGCCATCTTCGGCGGCTTCATCATGGGCGCCGTCATGCCGCGCGGCCTGTTTGCCGCCGAGCTGAAGAAGAAGGTCGAGCCGCTCACGGTGATCCTGTTGCTGCCGATGTTCTTCACCTACTCCGGCCTGAACACGCGCCTGGACATGATCAATTCCGTCGACCTTTTCCTGATCGCGCTGGGCGTGCTGGTGGCCTCGGTGCTGGCCAAGTTCGGCGCCTGCTACCTGGCGGCCCGCATGGCCGGTGAAGACAACCGCACCGCTTTGGGCATCGGCGCGCTGATGAACTCGCGCGGCCTGATGGAGCTCATCATCATCAACATCGGCCTGCAGAAGGGCATCATCGGCCCGGCCCTGTTCTCGATGCTGGTGCTGATGGCGGTGGTGACGACCATGATGGCCACGCCGCTGTTCGAGATCTTCTACGGCCGCAAGGCGCGTGCATCGGGCGAGCTGGAAGCCGTGCCCGGCACGCCGGCCAGCAACCCGGCCTGAGGCCTCGTTTCGCTCTCCTCGCCATCGCTGAGAGGTGTCGGTGGCGTTCTCAGGGGCAAGGCTGCAGGCCTGCCCCCTTTTTTATGCCCTGAGTTGGCGCGCTCCTTGCTGCGACTCCGAGACCTGCCGAGGACATCCATGAGCGAGCTTGCTCCCGACGTCGTGGCCCGCCCGCCCGCGCCGGCGCCCGTCGTGCATCCGCCCACGAGGGCGCCCACTTACACCCTGAGCCAGGGCGTCCTCGCCTGCGCCGGCGTGTTCACCATCATTGGCGTGCTGGCGATCGGCTCGTTCAACCTGGGCGTGCTGCTGCTGCTGGGCTCCTTCGGCTCGACCGCAGTGATGATGTTCACCTTCCCGGAGCTGCACTTCTCGCAGCCCCGCAGCGTCATCGGTGGGCATTTCATCTGCACAGCGGTGGGCCTGGCGGCGCTGGCGGTGTTCGGCCCGGCGTGGTGGTCGCTCGCCGTGGCCGCGGCGGTCTCGGTGGCATTGATGAKGCTCACGCGGACGATGCACCCACCCGCGGGCTCCAATCCCGTGATCGTGTTCCTCGTTGCACCCAAGTGGGGCTTTTTGCTCTTTCCCACGCTGTTTGGTGCGCTGACGATGGTGGTCGTCGCGGTGCTTTATCACCGGGCCACGCGGCGGCCGTATCCGGCGTACTGGTACTAACGCACCAACGGACGCACCTGCTCGACCAGAGCGAGCAGGAACTTGCCGGGCTCCTCGTGGGGCGCCAGATGCGCCGAGTGCTCGAACCAGACGAGCTTCTTCACCGGCGCCTTCAGCTGGGTCAACCAGGGTTCGATGACCGAGGACGGCGTCGTCATGTCGTGGCGGCCGAGGAACATGAAGACCGGGAAGCGCGTCTCGCGGATGCGCGTGTGGTCGACGCGCCGCATGTCGGGCAGCAGGGCCGGCACCGACAGCTGGCCGCCCTGGTCGATGGCCAGGCGGTCCTCGAACTCGTAATAGGGCGACAGCCGCGCGGCGCGGAAGTAGAAATCGGCGTTGTCGCGATAGGCGGCCAGGCCGCCATAGGCCATCACCCATTTGCGCGCGACATTGACCTTGGCGAAGGGGATCTCGCCCTCGCCGGGATAGGGCGCGATGGCTTCCAGCTCGGTCAACGCGACCGTGTCATGGCGCTTGCGCGCCTCGGCCAGCAGCGCCTCATATTGCGCCTTTTCGTTGGCCTGCAGATTCATCAACGGCCCGACACCGACATAGGCGCTGACCCAGCTCGGCTTGGCCATGGCCGCGTCCAGGCCGATGACATTGCCCCAGGAATGGCCCAGCAGGATGACGCGCTCGACCTGGAGGCGCTGGCGCACCATGGCGATCAGCTCGATGAGGTCGTCCGTCATTTGCTGGCGCGTCAGCGAGACCTTGTTGGCCGCCTCGCCACCATGGCGCAGCGTCTTGCCGGTGCCGCGCTGGTCCCATTGCACGACGGTGAAGAAGTCCTCCCAGCCGCGCTGGTAGGGCCAGCTGCGCCCCATCTCGGCCGCGCCCGGCCCACCGTGCACATAGATGAGCACCGGGTTGGCCCGGTCGGCGCCACGGATGGTGACCCACTGCTTGAGCCCACCCAGCTCGACGGCTTCGCTGATCTCGACCGCATTGGGCGCCACGAGGCGCTGCTGGTCGGCCATCATGGGCCGCACGGTGGCGTAGGCGGGCTCGGCAGGGGGCGGTGCGACGGGCGCGTCCGCGGCATGGGCCAGGCCGGCGAAAAACAGCAGCGTGGCGGGCAGGAATTTCTCGATCATGGCGGCCGGGCGTTGAACGGGCGGCGCACCATAGCACCAGGGCCGCCCGGCCTGCACGACCGCCACGCCATGAGAGCCCTTCCCTGGTTCCTGCTACCCGCCCTGCTGCTGTCCGCCTGCGCAGCGCCAACCGGCATCACCTTGCCGCGCCAGCAGGCCTGGGTCGACGGCAAGCGCGTTGAGTACGTGACGACGGACATCTCCGACGGGACGATGGCCGCGCAGGCGGGCATCCACCACGTGCCGCGCCTGGCCGGCGCCGTGGGCATGGGATCGGCCTCCCTGACCGAGCGCGTCTACAAGTTTGCCGACGGCGCGCAGATCAGCGTCTTCGCCTCCGGGCCGGCACCGGTGGGATCTGCTCGGCCGGACCCGAACTACAGCCCCCTGTGGCGGCTGGTGCTGGTGCGCTGGAAACCGGCCAGGCCGCCGCGCGAGCTGCGCTCCGAAGAGGCGGTGCTGGACGCTCAGGCCTCGGGCGACGTCGAGCTCGACGTGACGGGCATCGTCGTCAACTGCCCCATCACGCGCGGCGTGGACGGCAGCGCCTTGCGCGGCGTGCGCTGAATGCCGACCAGCAACGCCAGCCCCGGCACGCGGCGCAGCACGAGATAGGCGCCGCCGCTGATGGCAAAGGTCAGCACGATCAGCAGCACCGCCTCCAGCCCCCAGGGCAGGGCCAGAGGTTTGAGCCACTGGCTCAGCACGACGATGACGCTCTGGTGCAGGATGTAGAGGCAGAACACCGCCTTGCTCGCCTCGCGCAGCAGCGGCGACTCCTTCGTGAAGGCGCGCTGGGCCCATCCGCCCGCGGCGACGATGGCAAACCAGGTCAGCGAGCCCCGCAGCGTGCGGGCGGCGGTCAAGACGGCATCGCTCGGCGTCGCCTCGGCGTACTGCTGGCTGAAGACCATCAGCACGGCCCAGCCCGCCAGCGAGACGCCGAGGGCCACCCAGCGCAACCGCAATGCCGCCGCCCAGAAGTCTTGCGCCAACGGCGTGCGGCTGGCCCAGCCGATGGCAAACAGCCAGCCGTATTGCAGGTGGTTGTAGAGGTCATGCACCAGGTCGTGCTCGACCGGGAACCGCGGCTTGATGAAGATGCGCATCAGCGCCAGCGGCACTGCCGGCAGCAGCAGCCAGGCCCAGGTGGGCAGCCGCAGCTCGCCGCGCAGGCGGATGAAACGGGCCAGCAGCGCCCCCAGCACCGCGTACAGCCACAGATAGGGCAGGAACCACAGGTGGTTCCAGGTCGGCACGTCCATGCAGTCCTGGCCGCGGCAGTATTTGCCGCCCTTCAGGTAGGCCTGCCAGAAGTCGAGGTAGCCGCCGTCGCCGGGCAACTGTGCCGGCACCTTGGTCAGCACCTCGAAATAGGCCTGCGGCGTGACGATGACGGCCATGCCGAAGAGCAGCGGCAGCAGCAGGCGCAGCGAGCGGTCCTTCAGCGTGCCCAGGGCGCCGCGCTTGGTGAACAGCCCCTGGCAGGCCGCGCCGGCGATCAGGAAGAGCAGGCCCAGCCGCCACGGCGAGCTGAGCTGCATGAAAGGCTCGAGGGCGCCGCTGGCCGCGGGGCTCTTCACATGCCAGTCCCAGGTCACGTAGTACATGCCCACGTGATACGGGATCAGCAGCGCGAAGGCGGCAACGCGCAGGCCGTCAAGGAAGGGGAGGCGGTTCGTGTTCATGGCCGCCAGCTTCGCGCTAGCACGGCGCGCGAGCCAGCGCGCTGGGGCGAGTGGCGCCGCTCCAGGGGCCAACGGCTCTCAGCCTCTCAGGGCAGGCTRCTGAGCCGGATGCTGGCCGCCGCGTCGGGCGCGCCGCGCAGCTCGGTCAGCAGCACCGCCTTGCCGTTGACACGATGGAAAACATAGCGGCCAACCTGCGCGAAGCGGTCCGCGCCCACGGTGACAGGCGCCAGCGAGGCACGTGCCTGCAACGCCATGTCGGTCGCGTTGAAGGTGCCGACCCGTGTGAAGCAGGCGTAGAGCATGTCCAGGCGAGGATCGCAATTGAACTTGTCCTGCTCCAGCACCACGAGCTGGTTGCTCACGAGGCTGTCGCTGATGGACAGCGCCGCATAGCCGAAGCTGGCCGTGGACGTTGACGCCGACATCGCGAAGGAGCCGGCATAGCGCATGTCCAGGCTTGGATCGCTGGACGCCGTGAAGACCTTGCCGCAGGCGGTGTACAGCCGCGAGGTGGTCGCCGAGGTCCACACCTGGCCGCAGATTTCATGGTCGCCGTGATAGGGCGAATCGACGGCATCACGCGGGCCGGTGGCTTCCAGCGTGACGTTGTAGATGTCGTTGGGCGAGACGTCCCGGGTCGAGAAATAGATGCGGTCACCGGCGGCGTGCAGTACCGGCCGCACCGGGCTGTAGATGTTGGCCGTGGCGGTCTTGTCGATGCCGTTGGCCGTGTCCACCCAATGCAGGTAGGCCCAGGTCGGCGCCGAGCCGAAGGCGTAGATGCGGCCCTGGCCGTCCAGCACGACGGTGCCGACCGGCACACTGACCGCAAACCGGCTGACCGCCATCGCCGCGCCCGGCGTGGCCGGCACGAGGTCGACGAGTGAAACGGCGCCGTCATGCCCCACTGCCGCGCGCCGCCCGTCGGGCGACAGCGCCACCGAAGTCGGCACCGCGGCCAGCGCGACGCTGCGCGTCTGCCCATCGGCGAGCGAGCGCAGGTTCAGCGCGGCGGCCGGTGCCTTGGACACCGACACGACGGCATCCAGGCTCGCGCTGTAGGCGGCGGCAAGACGTCATGCGGCAAAGTGACGGCGTCGGCCTGCACCTGCTGCGGCAGCCCGGCCTCGGGTTCGGCGAAGTAGCCCACCTTGAGTTTGACCGGCACGACGAAAGGGCTGCCGCGCGCGGGCGTGGCGCATTTCGAATCGATGCAGACCTCGACGGTGATCGTGTCGTCATAGCTGCCCAAACCGAGCACGCCAGGAGACGACAACCCGACCTGCAGGTCCAGCCCCGAGTCGGTGCGCGGTGATTCGCCAATGAAGTTCAGGGCCTTTTTCGTGTAGGTCACGCGGTAGTAGTAGCCCTCGGCGGGCGGACGATCCACCAGCAGCGCGAGCTCGACCTTCTCGACCTGGTTGCGCCGGTAAAGGTCGCGCTCCACGGTCACGCTGGACATCGACATGTGGGCGCCGATGTCGTTGGACGGGGTCACCGGCGTGGTCGTGTCGCCGGGCGTGCTCGACCCCCCGCCACCGCCACCGCCACAGGCGGCCAGCACCAGGCAAGAGGCCATCAACGCCCACCACACACGCCTGCCCATCGCGTCCCCCCCGGCCTGTGGCCTTTTGATTGGGCGACGATGCTAACCCGGTCAGCGGCTTGCTTCGTTAGCACACGTATCGACCGTCAGCCGGCGATCGCGTCCAGAACCCCGCGGTAGCCGCGTGACACGCGCAGTGTCTCGCCGCAACTCAACGTCAGCACGGCCTCGCCACTGGACAGGCGCTCGATGCGCTTCACATGCACCGGATTCACCGCGTGGCTGCGGTGCACGCGTACAAAGCGCGCGGCCCAGCCGGGGCGGCCCAGCGCATCGGCCAGCGTGGCGCGCTCCAGCAGGCTGCGCGGGGGCAGGTGCAGCTCGATGTAGTTGTCGGCTGCCGAGATCCATTGCACTTCGGCCAGCGCAATGCGCTCGCCTTCAACCCACCACTCGCCCACTGGCGCCGCGGGGCGCGCCAGCGACTCGCGCACGCGCGCCAGCGCCGCGGCCAGCCGCTCGGCCGTGTAGGGCTTGAGCAGATAGTCCAGCGCCGCCAGCTCGAAGGCCAGCAGCGCGTGCTCGGCGTGCGCCGTCGAGAAGATGATGCAGCGCACACCGGCCTCGCGCAGCGCGGCGGCCAGCTGCACGCCGTTGCCGCCGGGCATCTCGATGTCGAGCAGCGCCAGGTCGGGCGGCGTGGCGAGCGAGCGCACGAGGGCCAGGGCCGACGGCGCGTCGGGCGCCTCCATCAGCTCGGCCACGTCCGTCTCGGCCGCCAGCAGGCGGCGCAGCTTGGCGCGCGCGGCGGGCTCGTCGTCGACGATCAGCGCGCGCATGGCAGCTCCAACGTCAAGCACATGCCGCCACCGTCGGGCCCGAAATTGACGCTGGCAGCATCGGCATAGCGGGCTTCCAGCCGCTCCCGCAGATTGCGCAGCCCCAGGCCGCCATCAGGGTCGGGCGGCGAATCGGGCACAGGGGTGTCGCCATGGTTGCTGACCTTCAGATGCAGCCGCTCGCCGACGCGCTTCGCGACGACGCTGACTGTGACGCGGCCGCGATGCCGCGCCACGTCATGCTTGACGGCGTTCTCCACCGGCGCCAACAACAGCAGAGCAGGCAGCCGGCAGGCGCTCGCCGCCTCGTCGGCCTCGATATGCACGACCAGCCGCTCCGGCCCGAAGCGGGCCTGCATCAGCGCGAGGAAGGGCTGCACCAGCGCCAGCTCCTCGCCCACCGTGTGCTCGGCGCGCTGTTGGGCTGCCAGCGTCTGGCGCAGCAGGTCGGCGAGCTGGCACAGCAGCTTGTCGGCGCGCGGCACGTCCTCGTACATCACCGAGCTGATGAGGTTGAGCGTATTGAACAGGAAGTGCGGCTGCACCTGGTCGGCCAGGCGGGCCAGCCTCACCTCGGCGAGCTCGCGGCGAGCCCGGTCCAGCTCCTGCGCGCGCAGGGCCGCCGCCTGGGCCATCCAGACCCCGCGCGAGATCAGGCAGAAGCTGAGATAGCTGACGGCGTCCTTGCCACCCTCAAAGACAAGCACCGTGGCCAGATCGTCTGGGTGGTAGTCCACGCCTGCGAGGCCGTAGACCGCAAAACGCAGGCCGAACATGCCGGCGATGTGCAGCAGGCTGAACAGGGGCATCGCGGCCGCATGCGCCGCCAGCTGGCGCTGCCAGGACCGGCCCCGCAGTTGGCCCAGCAAGGCATGCACACCCAGGGCCAGCAGGCCGATGACGCTGACCGAGCTGAACTCCCACAGGAACGGCTCCCAGGGGTGGGTGCCGCCCGAAAGGCGGTAGGTCTGCAGCGCGGAGATGCTCAGCAGCAGGCCGATGATGGCCAGCACGGCGACATAAGGCAGGCGCCAGCGGCGCGGCAGGATGGTCATGCCGCGAGGTTAGCCCGGGCAGGGGCTGCGCCTCGGCGCTTCGCCCCGGCCAGGGCGCCATTCGTCCCAGGACCGTCAGCGGTTGGGCCGTGGTTTGCTGTCGGCCGCGCCGTGCTCGCCACCCTTCACCATGCCGCCGCGGCGATCGGCATCCAGCCCCGGCGTAGCGCGCAGGTCAGTGTCAACCTGACCCTGCTTCAGATCGCGCGCCGCACGATCCACCTGAGGGTCGGGCTTGGCATTGGTCGCCGAGTTCTGCTGGTCACGCTCGTGCGGCAGCGACGGCTTGCCCTCGGGGCGAGCGGCGTCGGGGTTGATGGTCTTGCTCATCGCCTGGCGTGGCTCTTGCCAGCCTGCTCGGCGTCGCGCATCTCGCGGGCCTCCTCGATGCTGCGCGGCGCGGCCTCGCGGGCGGCTGGTTCCACACCGCCGCTTTTCACGAACTTCTCGGCGGACTCGCGGTGGCGGCGCGCGGCGTCGTAATTGCCTTCGCCCTGCAGACCGTCGCCCTGGGTCGGGCTTTTGGAGGTGGATTTCATCGCGGGCTCCGGAAGAAGATCAGTTGAACAACTTTCGGCGACGAGCGCAGCGGTCGCGGTCATCCAGGCCGCCTTCGCCCTGTCGGCGCAGGCCGACAGGGCGGTCGCGGCGGCGCGCCGTCCTACAAAGCGCGCAGTCGGCGTCCGGGCCACTGGCAAGACGGCGCGGCAGAGCATGGGTCGTCATGTCCTCCACCCCTGCTGCCTCACTGCCTCCGCCCGCCGACACCGCAAGCACCGGCGAGGGCAAGGCGCATTGGGAAGGCGAAGGCCCGCAGTGGCGCCTGGTGCTGGCGGGCGACGGCGCCGATGTGGCACTGCCCAAACCGCCCGCCGAGTTGCCGGTGGCGGCGGGCACGCGGCTGGGCTTTGACAGCTCGGCGCTGTCGCACTGGCAGCCACCACTGGCCGGCGCGCTGTGGCAGCTGCTGGCACCGCTGGCGCGAGGCGGCGTGCAACTGGACCTGGCTGGCCTGCCGCGCGGCCTGCAGCCGCTGCTGTCGCTCAGCCTGCCCAAGACCGAGGTTGCGCAGAAGAAGAAACCAGCCGCCGATGACGAGCCTCAGGCGGAGCCCGAATGGCGCAAGACCCTGGTCTTCGTCGGCGACATGCTGGGCGCCGTCGGCCGGCTGGCGCGGGGCAAGAGCGCTATGCGCATGAGCGACTGGCTGTGGCAGATCGAGCAGACCGGCCCGCGCAGCCTGCCCATCGTGCTGCTGGTCAGTTCGCTGGTGGGGCTGATCGTGGCCTACATGGGCGCCGAGCAGCTGAAGCGCTTCGGCGCGCAGAGCTACATCGCCAATCTCGTCACCGTCGGCGTCGTGCGCGAGATCGCGGCCCTCGTCGTCGGCATCGTGCTGGCCGGCCGCGTGGGTGCGGCCTTCGCGGCCCAGATCGGCAGCATGCGCGCCGGCGAGGAGATCGACGCGCTGACGACGCTGGGCGTGGACCCGATCGAGCACCTGGTGCTGCCGCGCATGCTGGCCCTGCTGGTGACCGGCCCACTGCTGACGCTGTGCGCTGGCGCCGCAGGCCTGGCCGTGGGCTGCGGCGTGGCCGTCGTGCTCTACGACGTGCCGGCCGCGGCCTACCTGGCGACGACGCGCGAGGCGCTGGAGGGCTGGGACCTCTTCGTCGGCCTGCTCAAGGGCAGTGTGTATGCGGTGCTGGTGGCACTGGCCGGCTGCCGCCAGGGGCTGAATGCCGGTCGCAGCGCCCAGGCAGTGGGCGAGGCGACGACGGCGGCGGTCGTGCAGGCCATCGTCTGGATGGTGGTGGCTGCCTCGGCGCTGACCGTCATCTTCCAAAGGCTAGACATCTGATGGACAAGGGCGAGGTCCTGATGCGTGTCGAGAACCTCAGCCTGCACGCCGGCGGCAAGGAGTTGCAGCATGGCCTGAACTTCGAGGTCAAGGCGGGTGAGGTGCTCGCCATCGTCGGCGCCAGCGGCTGCGGCAAGAGCACACTGCTGCGCCACATGATCGGGCTGCAGACGCCGCAGACCGGCCGCGTGCTGTGGACGGCCGGCGGCAAGGAACGCGATGTGCACGGCGACGATCCGCCGCGGCGCGAGATCGGCGTGGCCTTCCAGGCCGGCGCGCTGTGGAGCAGCATGACCGTCGGCGAAAACATGATGCTGCCGCTGGAGCTGTATACCGAGCTGGACGAGGCCGAGCGCGAACGCCAGGCCCGCTTCAAGCTCGCCTTGGCGGGTTTGAACGACCCCGCCACCTTCGACGCCGAACCGGCCGCGCTGTCGGGTGGCATGCGAAAGCGCGCGGCCATCGCCCGCGCGCTGATGCTGGACCCGCCGCTGCTGTGCCTGGACGAGCCCTCGGCCGGCCTGGACCCGCTGACCTCGGCGCGGCTGGACGACCTCATCAAGCAGCTGAAGAACGATGTCGGCTCGGCCATCGTGCTCGTCACGCACGAACTGGAGAGCCTGTTTGCCGTGGCTGACCGCGTGCTCTTTCTCGACGTCGAAGCACACACGGCCACGGCGCTCGGACCGCCGGCAGAGCTGCGAGATCAAGGGCCCGAGCCGGTGCGCGAGTTCCTGACCCGTGGCCAGTACGAACCGCAGAAGGAAGCCGCGTGAAGCGCCGCCGCGCCAGCCCCCTGGCCATCGGCGCCTTCGTCGTCGGTGCGCTGGCCCTGTTCGCCGTGGCCCTCGTCGTGCTGCCGGGCCAGCACTGGTTCAAGCAGCCGCAACGCGTCGTGATGTTCTTCTCCGGCTCGGTGTTCGGGCTGCAGAAGGGCGCGCCGGTGGTATTCCGTGGCGTGCGCATTGGCGACGTGACCGACATCAGCGTGCACTACGACAGGGAAACCGACAGCTTCGCCATCCCCGTCGTTGCCCAGCTGGATGCCGACGCCGTGCGCGGCCTGAACGGCCGCAACGACAGCGACGACATCGGCCACGCCTTGCCTGCCCTCATCAAGCGCGGCCTGAGCGCCCAACTCGGCACGCAAAGCCTGCTGACCGGCCAGCTCTACATCGACCTGGACATCCGCACCAAGCAGCGCGGCACGCTGCGCGGGGGCTTTCGCGGCGACATGACGGAGATCCCGACCGTCGCGACCGCCTTCCAGGCGCTGAAGAACCAGCTCGAGAGCGTGGACCTGCGCAAGATCCTCGATGACCTGAGCCAGATCGCCAACTCCGCTCGTTCGCTGATCGCAGCGCCCGAGTTGAAGCAGGGCCTGAAGGACTTCGCGGCCACCGCGGGCCACGCACGCAAGCTGGCCGCGCAGCTGGAACAGCGCGCCGCGCCGCTGACGCGCGGCGCCGAACGCGCCATGGCCAGCGTGGATAGAGCTGGCGACAAGGTGTCCGGCGCGGCTGACAAGGTGGGCGTCGGCGCCGACAAGGCCAGTGCCGTGCTCGACCCGAACGGCCCGGTCATGCGGGACCTGCAACGGGCCCTCGCAGAGCTGAGCCGCGCCAGCGCCTCGCTGCAGGAGGCCGCGAGCAGCGATGGCCCCTTGCTGCAGCAGACCGAGCGCACGATGCGCGACTTGTCGCAAGCGGCGCGGGCCTTGCGCCAGCTCGCCAACACGCTGGACGCGCAACCCGAGGCGCTGCTGCGCGGCCGCAAGCCCGACACCACGCCTGCACCGGAGCCCGCACGATGAAGCCGATCGCCCTGCACCGCCGAGACCTGGTCCTGGGCCTGCTGGCCGCGGCCACCCTGGCCGGATGCGCCACGCGCGACGCGCCGCCGCGCCGCCTCTATGGCCTGACAAGCACGCCGCCCCTGCCGGCCAGTGCCAAACCCGGCCAGGATGGCCGCGCCTGGGTGCTGAGCCCGCAGATCGCGCTGCCCGAACTGCTGGACCGCGACGAGATCCTGGTTGCCGAGGGCAGCGCGGGCCTGAGGCCCTGGCCCGAGGCGCGCTGGGCCGAGCCGCTGCGTGACGCGCTGCCGCGCGTGCTGGCCGAGGACCTGGGGCGGCTGCGCCAGCCCTACCCGGTCACGTTGGGCACCAAGTCGCAACCGGACAACGGCGCGGAGTCGCTGCGCCTGGTCGTGCAGGTCGATGAATGGCTGGCTCGCCAGGATGGCGGTGGCCTGCAGCTGAGACTGCGCGCGCGCTGGCGCTGGGCACCGCTGCACGCGCCGATCAATACCGCCCTGCCTGCCGCCGGCGCCGCCGAGCTGACCGTCCCGTGCGCGGCGAACGCCGATGCACTGGCCGACGCTTACCGGCGCAGCATCCTGGAGCTGGCCGCACGCATGGTCGCGGCCTCCTGAACCCGTCACTTCAGGGAGACCCTGAGGT